>JAISZM010000111.1 GCA_031269205.1 Eubacteriales Family XIII. Incertae Sedis bacterium
GGGAACCATCGGCCTCATCTCGTACATCAGGACGGACTCCGTGCGCATATCGGCCGAGGCCGAGTCCATGGCCCGCGCCTATATCAAGGAGAATTTTCCCGAGGGTTATCTCGGCAACAACTTCTATTCCAACAAGAAGAAGGAGGTGCAGGACGCGCACGAGGCCATCAGGCCGTCCTACATCGGCCTCGCGCCCGACGACATCAAGGATTCGCTGACGCCCGAGCAGTACAAACTTTACAAGCTCATCTGGTCGCGTTTTCTCGCAAGCCGCATGACGCCGGCTGTGTTCGACGCGGTCAGCGCCGACATCGTGAACGGCGATTACCTGTTTCGCGCGACGGGTTCCAAGCTCAGGTTTGACGGCTTCCTTCGCGTGTACAACACGAAACTTGCCGAGGACGACGATAAGATGTTGCCGGACATTTACGAGGGCGAGGAGGTGAGCCTCGACGAGATCACGTCCGAGCAGAACTTCACGCAGCCGCCCCCGCGCTTTACGGAGGCGAGTCTCGTGAAGGAACTCGAGGACAAGGACATTGGCCGTCCCAGCACCTATGTTCCGATAATAGGGACGCTGACCGAGAGGAAATACGTGACGCGTGAGAAGAAGTCTTTGCGTCCGACCGACCTGGGTTTTACGGTCACGGAACTTATGGAGAACTATTTTAAGGAGATAGTCGACGTCGGGTTCACGGCGCGCATGGAGGACAGCCTCGACGACATCGAGGTGAAGGGCACGGAGTGGCACCGGATCATCGCGGATTTTTACAAGATACTGGCCGAGGAACTAAAGGTGGCCGACAAGGAGATTGAGAAGGTCGAGATAGCGGACGAACCCACGGACGAAATCTGCGAAATCTGTGGCAAGCCCATGGTCATCAAGGTCGGACGTTTCGGCGAGTTTATGGCCTGTTCGGGCTACCCCGACTGCAAGAACACGAAGCCGATCGTCAAGAGTACGGGCGTGGCCTGCCCACAGTGCGGCAAGGATATCGTCGTTCGCAAGAGCCGCAAGGGCAAGGTCTTCTACGGCTGTTCGGGCTATCCCGGCTGCAAGCAGGTGTATTGGTACAAGCCGACGGACAAGAAATGCCCCGAGTGCGGCGCGCTACTCGTCGAGAGAAAGACGAAAACCCACAGATACGCCTGTTCAAATCCCGACTGCAAGCACAAGGAGTGACAAAAAGAGCGGTTACGTTCGAAGGGATCGCTCTAGCGGTGATCCGTACCGGAGTCGGCGGCGTCGGCGACGGCCACGCCTTTGCCTATAGCATCGGCGTCGGTGGCGTCAAGCAAGTGGTCGACAAGGATATCGTACATCTCCTGGTGGTTCAGGGGCTTGCCGAGATGGCCGTTCATCCCCGCGTCCAACGCTTTCTTGACATCTTCCTGAAAGACGTTGGCGGTCAGAGCGATAATGGGAATCTTCCCGGCTTCGTCAACCTCGAGTTTGCGAATGCGGCGCGTGGCCTCATAGCCGTCCATGATCGGCATCTGCACGTCCATAAAGATGATATCGTAGCGTTTGGGGTCCTCGATAAACATATCTAAAGCCTGTCTGCCGTTTTCGGCATAGTCTATGTTGATTAGCGACTCCTCCAAAAGAGCGCTTACGATCTCGCGATTGACCTCAATATCCTCCACCAGCAAAAGACGATAGTCTTTGAAACGTCCGAGGAATCCCTCCTCGCCGAGGACGCTCCGTTCGCGATCCTCGGCGGCCGGCGTATCATCCGCAACGGCGTCGACAGGCATCAGCTGCACGGTGAAAAAGAAAAGCGATCCCTTGCCCGGTGTCGAGGTGAAGTCGATAGCGCCGCCCATCATCTCCAGCAACCTTTTAGAGATTGCCAATCCCAGGCCGGTGCCGCCGTATTTGCGCGTCGTCGAATTCTCGGCCTGCTCGAACTGCTCGAACAAATGCGTTCCCTGCTCCTCGGTGATGCCGATTCCTGTGTCCTCAACCTCCACCCTCAGCCTTTGACATGTCCAAAATATCGTTGATGATGCCCAGCAGGTGGGTGGACGCGTCTCTGATCTTGGAAAACGCGTAGTCTTTGCGCTCGGAGTTGTGTGCCTGCTCACCTATTTCGGCCATGCCGACGATAGCGTTCATGGGAGTGCGTATCTCGTGGCTCATGTTCGCCAGAAAGGCGCTCTTCGCAACGCTTGCCTCCTCCGCGGCTATACGAGCTTCCACGATGGGGGTGATATCGGTTATATCGATGTAAGTGCCCTCAGCGTTACCGTGCATTTTGTCGCTGATGACGCGGTAGTGACGGGTCGCGCCCTCGACGGTGAACGTGCGCACGCCCTCGTAATTGCCCTCATTGTCGAGCAGTTCGGCGAGCAACTGTTGAATGTTCGGGTCGCTGAACAGTTCGTTGATCGGTTGATCCACAATCACCTGCGGATCCTCGTATCCGGCCAGTTGCGCCAGGTTTTTACTGATGTAGCTGGCGCGGCCGTCGTCGTCGGTCAGCAGGATGAGGTTGGGCGTCGTATTGAACATCGTCTTGAAAGCGTCTTGATCACGGCTGGCGATGTCGTTCTTGTCCGAGGCGAAACGCACGAAGTAATAGAGAATCCACGAGGCGCAGAGCAGCAACGACCAGTTGACCAACATCTCGACCATCGGCACCTCCGAGGCCGGGCGATCCGGGCTGGCCAGAGGCAGACGCAGGTAGACCAGCACGAGGGAGACAAGGTTGGAGACGATCACGTAGGCGAGCATAGCCTTTTTGTTCAAATAAAGGGTGTTGGCGGCCAGGATCATCACGCAGAGCAGGTAGAAGTAAGTGTAGCTGTCCATGATTTTGGAGGCTACCACGCAGATGCCGAACATCAAAAAAGGCATGTACCACGAGGGGTCGCCCAGGCGTTCAATGCGAGTGGCTATGAGGATCAGCGACATCAAGATCAACACCGCCACCAGAACCACGATTCCTTGGAGATAGCGCCCTTGGGAGATGGCCGCCGCCACGCGCACCAACGCGAAGAGAAGCATCGACAGCACCATCAATCGCGTGGCCAACTTGTGAAAACGCCTGTTGTAATCCTGTTTTCCGAAGCCTTGTTCGGAAGTCCCCGCTGATGATCCTTTTCTCATGCTCCTCGCCCATAACACAACCTTGATATCTCCTCCATGATTATATCATAGGAAGAGGCAATGCCCGGCCTGAGAACAAGTTTCATGTCACCCATCGTCATCAGGTTCCGAGATGGACAAAAATGGCGTGGCGACTGAATAGTGACACATCGTTCGTCGTGTTAAAGAATATCGTGAATTGTCGCCGGATTAGGGTATAATATATAAGGACGGTAAGGTCGCGAGCAGCGACAAATGGAGTGTTCCCCTTCGAAGGGGAAGCAGAAGTAATGGGTTAGGCTCAGAAGTGTAAGTAAGGCTTAAAGGAGAATCAGATGGGGCAATTTCATGCAACCACCATCGTCGCGGTGAGGCGCGGTCCGGATGATGTCTGCGTCGGCGGCGACGGGCAGGTGACGTTCGGCGAGACCGCCGTGATGAAACATCGAGCCAAGAAGGTTCGCAAGATATACAAGGGATCCGTCGTCTCCGGCTTCGCCGGGTCTGTCGCGGACGCGTTCACGCTGACGGAGAAATTCGAGAAAAAACTCGAAGAGCACGGCGGCAACCTGAAAAGGGCGGCCGTGGCGCTCGCTCAGGACTGGCGCAGGGACCGCGTCATGCGCAACCTCGAGGCGCTGATGGTAGCGGCCGACCGCGAGAGTCTGCTCATCATATCGGGTAACGGCGAGGTCATCGAACCCGACCAGGCGTTTGTGGCCATCGGCAGCGGCGGCAATTATGCCTACGCCGCGGCGAACGCGCTGTTCAACCACACGGACATGGACGCCGAGGCTATCGTGCGCGAGGCGTTGAAGATCGCGAGTTCCATCTGCGTGTATACGAACGACAACATCACGGTCGAAAAGCTCGAACCGGAAGATGAAGACGCAGAGGACGCGACCGCGCGGGACGGAAGTCCGAAAAAGGCGGCTGACGCAGCTGCCGACGGCGATAGGAAGCGAGAGGAAACGGCGCTCGCAATCGCGCCCGAAGATGAAGACGAGGGAGGTGAACCCGATGAATAATCCCCTCTACCAGATGACACCGAAGGAGATCGTGGCCGAACTCGACAAGTACATCATCGGCCAGGATCAGGCGAAAAAAAGCGTGGCGGTCGCGCTCAGAAACCGCTATAGGCGCAGCCTGCTGCCCGACGAGATGCGGGACGAAGTGACGCCGAAGAACATACTTATGATGGGTCCGACGGGCGTCGGCAAGACGGAGATTGCGCGCAGGCTCGCGAAGCTCATGGACGCACCCTTCGTGAAGGTCGAAGCGACGAAGTTCACGGAGGTCGGTTATGTCGGCAGGGACGTGGACTCGATGATACGCGACCTCGTCGAGTCGTCGATAAGGATAACGAAGCAGAAGCGGCTGGAGGAGAAGTACAGCGTGGCCGAAGAGATCGCCGAGGAGAAGATAGTCGAGGCGATCGTACCCGGAAAGAAGAAGGCGGCTCAGCCCGGACAGGCCAAGACGCCGTTTGATTTCATCATGGGCGGCCTGCAGGGGCAGCAGCAGAACCAGCAGCCCGAACCCGCGGACGATCGGCAGGAATCTGAGATAGAACTGACGCGCGAGCAGGTCAGGCAGCAACTCCGCGACGGCAAGCTCGACGAGCAGTACATCGAGATAGAGGTGACGGACAATCCGCAGACGAACCAGCTCGACGTCGGCAACGAGGGCATGAGCATAGCGATAGGCAACATCTTCGACGCGATGGGCGGCAGTCAGCGCAAGAAGATGAAAAAGGTGAAGGTCAAGGATGCGCGCAAAATACTCCGCGAGGAGGAAGCGCAGAATCTTATAGACATGGATCAGGTGACGGTCGAAGCCCTCGAAAACGCGGAACAGAACGGCATCATCTTCATTGACGAGATAGACAAGATAGCGTCGGGCGGCGGCTTCCGCTCGGGCGCGGACGTCTCGCGCGAAGGCGTGCAGCGCGACATCCTCCCCATCGTGGAGGGCAGCGTCGTCAACACGAAACACGGCCCCGTCAAGACGGATCACATTCTCTTCATAGGCGCCGGGGCGTTCCACGTGTCCAAGCCGACGGATCTCATACCCGAGCTGCAGGGACGTTTCCCGATAAGGGTCGAACTCGAGAACCTGACGCGTGAGGCCTTCGTGCAGATACTGACCGTGCCCGAGAACGCGCTCTTGAAGCAGCACAAGATGTTGCTCGAGACGGAGGGCGTGAAGGTCGTGTTCACGGACGACGCGGTCCAGGAGATAGCGGAGATCGCGTTTATGACGAACGAGCAGACGGAGAATATCGGCGCGCGGCGTCTCCACACGATCATGGAGAAACTGCTTGAGGACATATCGTTCGACATCCCCGATTCGGATGAGGATGAGATAACGATAGACGATGAGTACGTGAAGAACAAGTTCATCGATCGCATCATGGCCGACGACATCGACCGTTACATACTGTAATCGGAGGTTCTGACGCGCCGGTCCTGTTACCTTATTGATTTTAATGCGAAAATTTCGATAT
>JAISZM010000136.1 GCA_031269205.1 Eubacteriales Family XIII. Incertae Sedis bacterium
ACCACGGCCGTGCCGTGTTGGTCGTCGTGAAACACGGGTATATCGAGTTCTTCCTTCAGCCTGCGCTCTATCTCGAAGCAGCGCGGCGCGGAGATGTCCTCGAGATTGACGCCGCCGAAGGTCGGGGCGATACGCTTCACCGTTTCGACAATCTCGTCCGCGTCCTGCGTGTCCAGACAGATCGGGAACGCGTCCAAGTCGCCGAACTCCTTGAACAGGACGGCCTTACCTTCCATGACGGGCAGCGAAGCTAACCCGCCGATGTTACCGAGACCGAGGACGGCCGAGCCGTCCGAAACGACGGCGACCGTGTTGGCCTTGATCGTGAGATCGTAGGCTTCCTCGGGGTGTTCTGCTATCTCGATGCAGGGCTGCGCGACGCCGGGCGTATAGGCCGTCGCCAGGTCGTCCTTTGTCCCGACCGAGACCTTGCTCGTCACCTCGAGTTTGCCCTTGAGTTTTCTGTGCATATCCATCGACGCTTCGTAATAGTTCATCTCAGCCTTTCCATGAGCTTTTGAGCCCGACGGTTCGGTTGAAGACCTTGTCTCCCCCCGAATCAGGATCGGTCAGTTTTTCGTCCGCGATGTAGTATCCGTGTCTGAAGAACTGGAATCGCTCGCCGGGACGCGCGTTCGCGAGCGACGGCTCCGCGACGCATCGATATTCGCGCACGGAGTCAGGATCGCGCTCGTTCTCGCCCTCTTCATTTTCCCTCATCAAATAACCGTATTCCCGCACCGTTATCTTCACTGCCGTAGACGCCTCCACCCAATGGATCGTGCCTTTGACCTTGCGGCTCTCAAAGGCCGTGCCGCTCTTCGTGGCGGGGTCGTACGTGCAACGCAGTTCCGCGACGCGGCCGTCCGCGTCCTTGACGACTTCGCCGCAGGTGATGAAGTAGGCGCCCTTGAACCGCACCTCATTGCCGGGGTAGAGTCGGAAATATTTTTTCGACGGGTTCTCCATGAAGTCCGCGCCGTCTATCCACAGTTCGCGGCCGAAAGGCACGGTGCGCGCTCCGAGTTCCGGCACTTCGCGGTTGTTCTCCATCTCCGCGTCCTCAAGCTCGCCGCCCCCATCCTCCGGCCAATTCGTTATGACGACCTTGATCGGGTCGAATACGACGTTGCGGCTCTCGACCTTGGCCTTCAGATCCTCGCGCACAAAATACTCGAGGTACTCCATCTCCACGATGCTGTTCGCCTTGGCGACGCCGATACGCTCGCAAAACTCGCGTATCGCGGAAGGGGTATAACCCCTGCGTTTCAGCCCCGCGAGCGTCGGCATACGCGGGTCGTCCCATCCGTCGACAAAGCCGTCGTCTACGAGTTCCTTCAGGTAGCGCTTGCTCATGACCGTGCGCGTGAGGTTGAGGCGCGCGAACTCGATCTGGCGCGGAGCGAAGGGCCACTCAAGCGATTCGAGCACCCAGTCGTAGAGCGGTCGATGATCCTCGAACTCCATCGTACAGAGAGAATGGGTGACGCCCTCTATCGCGTCCTCTATCGGATGAGCGAAGTCGTACATCGGATAGATGCGCCACGCGTCGCCCGAGGAATGATGTTCACCCGAGGATATGCGATATATGACGGGGTCGCGCAGATTCATGTTCGGCGACGCCATGTCTATCTTCGCGCGCAGCACCTTATCTCCATCCGCGTAGATCCCCTGCTTCATCTCCTCGAACAGCAACAGGTTTTCCTCTTTGCCACGGCTGCGGAACGGACTCTCCCGTCCCGGTTCGGTCAGCGTGCCGCGCGCGCGGCGGATCTCCTCGGCGGACTGGTCGTCCACGTAGGCTTTGCCAGCGCGTATGAGGCGCACGGCGCACTCGTACATCTCGTCAAAATAATCCGACGCGAATCTCAGTTCATCCCATTTGAAGCCGAGCCAACGCACGTCCTTCTCTATCGCCTCGACGTATTCCGTGTCTTCGCGAGCGGGGTTTGTGTCGTCAAAACGCAGGTTGCATTTGCCGCCGTACTTCTCCGCCGTCGTGAAATTGAGACATATGGCCTTCGCGTGCCCGATGTGCAGATAGCCGTTCGGCTCGGGCGGGAAGCGCGTATAGATCGGCCTGTCGGGATATCTCCCCGCGGAAATATCCTCGTCGATAAAATCGTGGATGAAGTTCGTTTCGTGTTCTTTTGTAACTATGTCGTCTTTCAAATCGCAACCTTTCTATCTTTCAAATCGTCGCGCAAAAAATCGCGTACGATCTTCCCTGTCGTTTCCTCTCTTCGGGTGCTTCCGTGCATCGACCTCGCGAGCGTTCCGGCAGATTGTATACAATCTTACTCGTCCAGCCCCTGCATTTCCTCGGACATGAAGTGCGACGCGTCGCAGAACGGAAGGTTGAGCGACATTCCGCAGCGGCAAAGCGTGTACCTGTTCCTGATCTCGTACTCCGTGCCGTCCGCGCTCACGAGCGTAATACCGCCCTTGACAGCGAGCGGACCTCTGACGCCCTTCGCCTTGTCCTCCGCGAGGCTTATCTCCGCCTTGAGTTCCGGTTCAATGAGTTCGCCGCCCTTTTCGACGGTCAGCCGCCCTGACGGACAGTTGCAGGCTTCGTACACGGCCGCTTCTTCGTACTCCGGGTGTTCCGCGTCGGCTTTCATCGCGTAGTTCCACGCGTTCAGCCCGCGGTCGCAGAACCTCGCGCCGACGCAGAGTTCCTCGCGGTCAAGCATCGAAATCACGCTACCCTTATAGGTCTTCACCGAGTCGAGATACGGCGCTCGGCTCGCGGACTCGGGGCGGTTCCACCCGGCCTTCATGTGGCTGCCGTCGCAAAACGGCTTGTGCTTTGAGCGCCCGCATCGGCAGAGCGCGTAGCTCGCGCCGCCGCCCGTGTCGTAGCTCTTGCCTTCGCTCCACTCCTTGCTGTCTCCGTTCTCATCCGGCTCGATGAACGCCTGATTCAGCGGCACATCTCCCGATACGATATACGGACCCCCTGGAGTGATCGTTATTTTTCGCTCTCCCATTTTCCCTCTCCCATAACCCTGCAGGAAACAACAGTAACCCGATAGTTCCCTCACCAGAATACTCTGAGCGCGGGTGACACGCTCGCATTCGTTCATTTTACTATAACTTCGCGCCCGTTACAATTAAGTACGTCCCTCGTGTGTGATTGCACCCTTCGTGTCAGAGCCGTCCCGCCTGGAGCAAGAGCGATGGGTTGACTTTTTGGCGACAGGTATTATAATAGGTATTAATATAATGACCATTAAATTAATGACCATTACTGAACGGAGAACGACATGAGGTTTTACGACAGAAGCCAAGAGATAAACACCTTGCACGACCTGAGAAAACAATCGGAGGCAAAAGCGCAGTTCGTCCTGCTGACCGGAAGACGGCGCGTCGGCAAGACCGCGCTCATACGGAGGGCCTTCGGGAAAAAGAACCTGCTGTATTTGTTTGTGGCGAGAAAGAGCGAGCATTTGCTCTGCGCCGAATTCCAAAGAAACGCGGAAGCATCTCTCGGAATGAGGATACACGGGCATATCACCGGATTCCGCGAGCTGTTCGAGGAACTCTTGATCCACGCGCAGACGAGCCATTTCACGCTCGTCATAGACGAGTTTCAAGATTTCACCCGAATCAACCCTTCGATTTTCAGCGATATGCAAAACCTGTGGGACAGGTACAAAGAAACGTCGAAGATCAACCTGATCGTGTGCGGATCGATCTACTCGCTCATGATAAAAATTTTCGAGAGCGACAAAGAGCCGTTGTTCGGGCGCTTGACCGCAAAGATGATGTTGCGGCCGTTCACTCCTTCCGTCATGAAGCGGTTACTGAAGGAACACAACCCCGGTTTTGTTCCCGAGGATCTGTTATGCCTGTTCATGCTTTCGGGCGGTATACCCAAGTACATCGAGTTGCTGATGGACGCCGGCGCCACAGACGCGGACGCCATGATAAAATACGCTTCGGGTAACGGGTCGCCCTTCCTCTCCGACGGCAGGGATATTCTCATCCCCGAGTTCGGAAAAGATTACAGCACCTATTTTTCCATATTGCAGTTGATCGCGGCCGGCAAGACTTCGCAAAGCGAGGTGGATTCCGTCATAGGAAAATCGACGGGTTCATACCTCGCAATCCTCGAAACAGAGTATTCGCTCGTCAAGAAGGCGCGGCCCCTGTTCGCGAAACCGGGCAGCAGAAATATCAGGTGGCGCATAGCCGACCACTATTTGAATTTTTGGTTCCGGTTCATCTATGCAAACCAAACGCTCGTCGAACTTGGGCGGTTCGATCTGCTGCGCGAATGGATAGAGCAGGACTACAAGCAGTACAGCGGATTGGTGTTAGAAGACTACTTTCGCCTCAAACTGGCGGAAGGCGGGCGATACACCCGGATCGGACAGTACTGGGATCGCGCGGGGGTGAACGAGCTTGACGTCGTCGCCCTCAACGACCTCGGCAAAAAGGCGCTCGTCGCGGAGGTGAAGCGAAACCCCGACAAAATCGACCTGTCCATCCTGAAATCCAAGGCGCTCGCTCTCTCGAGCGAACTGGCAAACTACACGGTGGATTTTCGCGGGTTTTCCATGAGGGATATGTGAGAAGTGGAGGCGGCATCCCGCCGCGTTCGCCGCACGCATCCATGCACGCGGACGCCTTACGGACGGACGACTACGAAAGCGCCGCCGAGTACGCTGCGGCGCAGCCATTTTTTCAGGTTGACGTCCATGAGGCGTCCATTGTCCACGATGCGGCACATTCCCGACTGGTCGTCGAGCCCGACGAGTGTCACCCAGTGATAGTTGTCGAGGTTTTTCACGCGTCCCCCCGACAGATTCAGGAAGGCGACGGGCAGATCGTCCGCGATCGTTACGTTTAAAAAATCGTACATGGTGTCTTCGCCAGGCCTCTTGGACGAGGCGGCTGGAACCGTCAGTATGTCGTACTCGAACGCGTATCCTCGCTCGGCGGAATATTCGGTCACTCCGCGCGTGAAGTCGGCCGGCATGATGCCTATGAGACCGGGTCGCACGAAAGGATAGACGACCTTCATGAACGAGAGGAATCGCTCCTTTTCGTGCAGGTCGTAGGGCGCGAGGTCGGACAACGCCTCGCGCGTCCGAGCGAGATAGCCGAGGATGTTCGCGCAGGTGGTCGCCCCGCAGGCGGCCTCCTTGCGGTACTCCTTGCGCGAGCCGAACCAGTCTTGATCCCCTCCGTAATATGAATTGCCCGACGCGTCCTTTATGAGGAACGCGTCGGTATCGGTCAATACTCTCATGCTGTTATTGTTCTTCAACGGTCGGTCGTCGCGCCGACCAGGTTTATATAGCGAATAGTAGACGCGTTCGCGGCCTGTTTCTCATGATCACCGTTACCGCTTGACGACGAGGGCCGTTCCCTGGCCTCCGCCAATGCAGAGCGTCGCGAGGCCGTATATTGAGTTCCTGCGCTTCATCTCGTAGAGCAGTGTGACGAAGATACGGCAGCCCGACGCGCCGATGGGATGGCCTATCGCTATGGCTCCGCCGTTCACATTCGTCTTGGCCGGGTCGAGGCCGAGGTCGCCCACGACGGCTACGGATTGCGCCGCGAAGGCCTCGTTCGCTTCAACGAGATCGAGGTCGGTCACGGTCAGGCCCGCTTTGTCGAGAGCCTTCCGCGAGGCCGGCACGGGTCCGATGCCCATGATCTCGGGGGCGACGCCCGCTGACGCGTAGGACACGACTGTGGCAAGCGGGGTGATCCCGATCTCGTCGGCCTTCTCTTTCGACATGACGACGACCGCAGCCGCGCTGTCGTTGATGCCCGATGAGTTGGCCGCCGTGACCACGCCGTCCTTCTTGAACGCAGGCTTCAGTTTGGCGAGGCCTTCGGCCGTGACGCCAGCGCGCGGGAACTCGTCCGTATCGAATACGATGGGATCGCCTTTGCGCTGCGGAACTTCGACGGCTACGATCTCGTCCTTGAACTTGCCTTCCTTGATTGCGGCCTCTGCCCTCTGCTGCGAGGTGGCTGCGAATTCGTCAAGCTGCTCGCGCGTGAGCTTCCACTGTTCGACGATGTTCTCGGCCGTGATGCCCATATGATAATGGTTGAACACGTCGGTTAGGCCGTCGTGTACCATCATATCTATCAGCGAGGTGTCGCCCATGCGCGCGCCCCAGCGGACTTTCGGCGCAAAGTACGGCGCCTGACTCATGTTCTCCGTACCACCGGCGACGATGATGTCGGCGTCGCCTGCCTTGATTATCTGCGCCGCGAGGCTGATCGTGCGGAGTCCCGAGCCGCAAACCTTGTTCAGCGTCATTGACGGAACCTCTTTTGGTACGCCCGCCGCCATTGCGGACTGTCGCGCCACGTTCTGGCCGAGTCCGCCTTGCAGCACGTTGCCGAAGACGACTTCGTCGACCGCAGCCGGATCCACCCCCGATCTGTCGAGAGCTTCCTTGATGACAATTCCTCCGAGCTGCGCAGCCGAAGTGTCCTTCAACGTACCGCCATAAGAGCCTACTGCGGTTCTCACTGCACTTGCTATCACTACTTCTCTTGCCATGATTTCCTCCTTAACAAACTTTTCCCGCTGCCTTCTCTCTATACTGCCTATCTTACGCCATTATACATCATTATAGAAAATCTATAAACGATCAAGCGGTTCGAGGCGCGTACCTGAGAATGATAAATTTTTCACAATCTTATTAAATCAGAAAATTCACTCAATGTAAAGGGGTATAAGAGAGGAGAAGACAGTTTTTGCGTCTTAGTCGCTTTTTCGAGCGGAACAGGGAGGCGCGTAGCAGATGGAGACGGCGAGGTGTCTCACCACCCGTACACTTGTTTGAAGGTTTCGAGCGATTGGGTCGACGAGATGCGGACTCGCGGCAGGCACAGGGGATCCATGCCGGGATAGACTTTGCCGCCGGATACGCCGAAGGCCATGCGGACTCCGGCCGCCTCGCAAACATCGGCCGTTTCGTCGTCGTAATAGCCGAACGGATAGGCCAGGGCGTCCGAAGTCCCGAGGATGGCGGAAGCGCTCGTCAGGTCGGCTACGGCTTCATCAAAGGGCAGTAACTGTATCAGTCCCTTGCCACCGTTACCGTCGTGCATGTCCCATGTATGCGATTGCAGACTGACGTATTCGGAACTGTATTCCCAGACTTTTTCCTCGGTTATCTCGCTTGCGATGATGAAGCCCGTGCCGCGGACTTCGTTCTTTTCCAATATCGGCGCGGCGTATTTGTAGAATGATTTTGCGCCGTCGTCGATGGTGACGACTATGCTCTTGTCCGGCAGGTCTATCTCACCGAGGACGTAAGCGTACACCTCATCCCACGTCGGGAAGTACCAACCGTCTTCTTTCAGAAAAACCATCTCGTCTTCAAACTGAGAGGCTTCCATCCAGTTGTTCAGAAGTCTCGTCGGTCGTTTGTCGCCCGCGGTCGTGTCGTAGAACCAGTGATACATGAGGACGGGGAGACCCTTGACGGATTGATCGACGTCGAACGATCTCTTGTACCATCTCGCGTAGAGCGTATCGCCATCGTCTATATCCGCGGCGTGAGTTTTGGAAACGAGATCGCCGCCCGTGCGCTCCGTGTACCATCCTTCGAATTCGTATCCGTCCTTCTCGGCTTCGGGCAGATCCCGGTATCCGCCTTCCGCGTTCGGCCATATTTGTAAAGTCGTCACGGAGGCGTCGCCGGCGTAAAACGTCACTTCGACGCTCTTCGGGGCTTCGTTTATTTCCTCCGTTTCTTTGTCGGGTAACGCTTCCGTCGCAAAGGTGTGGGAGGCGACGTCTCCCGCGGGAGGAACGGGTGTCAGGACGCTGTATATCTCTCCCGCGATAAAAAGCGCCGCGATGAATACGGCGGGTATGACAAATATTCTTTTGCGGGCGCGATATTTTCTCATAAGCCTACTGCCATATTACCATTAAGAGATGCCGCTGATTGTTACAGTTGTGTTTCATCACTGCGATTGGTAGGACTCGGTCGGGTGGCCTTCCTTGAACTCCCCTTTGTACACCAGGCCATTCGCTGTGCGGTAGACGCCATGGCCTTGCCACCTGCCGTCCTTCAGTCTCCCTTCGTAGACCGACCCGTCGCTGTAGTCTATCCTCACTTCGCCGATCCATTGCCCGCGCAGGATGTCGCCTCTGTAGATATCGCCGTGACCATTGTCCCAGACGACTCGGCTCGGCGCCGCTATGACGCCGAGAGCGAACAGGGCCGCGCACACGGTCAAGGCGACGACCACGATCCACCATACCCGGCTCAAGCCCCTATACATCGGACGCCCCCTTCGGTCTCGCGCTGGCGGGATCTGCGCCAGCGGGATCCGCGTCGGAAAGACCCGTGTCGGGGGAGTCCTCCGTGCGCAGTAAGCCCTCGTCGAAAGCCTCGTTGATGTCCATTGAGTCGAGCGTCATAGCGCCGTACTTCAGGTCGGCTTCGATGCTCGTTATGAACGGCGCGGTCACGGCGGCGTTGATCGAGAACACGCCGAGGACGACGGCGGCGCAGAAGTACGCCACCACGCTGCCGCGAAGGCGCGGTAGACGCGTCTGCGGCGCGCTGCTCCCACGCGCCGAGCGGGTTGCCGCGTCGCGTATTTCCGGTCGTCCCGCATCCCACGCCCCGCGCACGCGGAAGCGCTGCTCCACGTATCGGTAGGAGAGTTCCGCGGCCGCGAACGTCGCGGGTATGGCGCACACCGCTCCCACTGTCGCCGCGTGCTGTTGCGATACGCCAACGGCGGTCACGAGATGCTGCGCCAGTATCATGAACGGCCAATGAAAGAGATAGATGCTGTACGATCTGAGCCCGATATAGTTCGTCAGTTTCCATTCCGCGCGATCAGTCAGGCCCTGCCACGCTCCGGCCAACAGTATGACGGCGCCCGCGATGAGCGAAACGGTCGCTATGCCCCACGCGTAAACGCGTCTGTCCTCAAATGAGAATTCAAACGAGAGCCACGCCATGAAAATTATTCCCGCTATTATGGCCGCGAGCGATATCGGTTTGAAGAATCTGAGCTTGGCCATTTTCTTGACGACATTGGCCGGGGCGAAGCCTCCTATCGCCGCGAACGCCGAACCTGCCATGAGCGGAAAGAAGTGCGAGGGCGTGGACATATAGGCGGCCGACGGATCCTCTGCCGCCGCCGCGGAGCGAGCCATCAACGCGGCGGACGCCACGAACACGGCGACCGCACAGACGAAGACAGCGGCACGGCGGCCGAACGGCTGACGCGCGATGAGCGCAATGCACGCGACGCACGCGCCCCATATTAAGTAGAACTGCATTTCGACGGAAAGCGTCCACGTGTGTATGAACAGGTGCGGGAGCAGCTGCGCCTCGTACGATTGCCCCGTCAGTATCTCGTAATAATTCGTCGTCCATGAAAGCGCGGCGGCCGACTGTCTCGCGACATCGACGCGGAAATCCGGCGATATGAGCAGGGACAGGGGGAGGCAGGTGAGCAACATGGCGCAGATGGCGGGGAAGAGTCTTCGCCAACGTCTGCGGTAAAAAGCGAGCAGGTCTACGCGCTGGCCGGATTCGGATTCCCTTATAAGCAGCGAGGTGATGAGGTAACCCGATACGACGAAAAAAATATCGACGCCGATAAAGCCTCCGGGTAAAAATGCCGGGAAGAAATGATAGACGAGCACGAGCAACACGCCGAGCGCGCG
>JAISZM010000165.1 GCA_031269205.1 Eubacteriales Family XIII. Incertae Sedis bacterium
AAGTGGTGATCTCTGTTTGTGTCGTCCCGGAGTTATAAAGGGAGGACACGTAATTGATTAAGTCAGTCGTGATTGAGTCGGAAGAGAATTCAGAAGGAAGTTCAGCTGTGGAGTGTTAACCAACGGACAACGGAAGCTCCGTTTCGTATGACGGCCTTCTTGCCGATGACGGCGATCTTGCGCGTGACATCCGCATAATCCCCGATGCGGCACATCTTGCCGATCTTCACCTCCTCGTCGATAATGCTCATGTCGATGACGCTGCCCTCGCCTATCTCGCTCTCGGCCATGATGATGCTGTCGCGCACAACCGCGCCCTTCGCGATCGTCACGCCGTTCGAAAGGATGCTGTTGATGACCGTGCCGTAGATGTAGCAACCCTCGCTGATCATGCTGTTCGTTATCACCGCGCCCGCGTCCACGAAGTGCGGCGGCTCGTTCGGATTGCGCGACAGTATGCGCCACGGGTCGTCGTAGAGGTTCAGCGGCGGGTAGTCCTGCAACAGTTCCATGTTCGCCTCCCACAGCGAGCGTATCGTGCCGACGTCCTTCCAGTAACCCGAGAACTCGTAGGCGAAAAGTCTCTCGCCGCCTTTCAGCATGGCGGGAATGATGTCCTTGCCGAAGTCGTTCGAGGAACCCTCCTTCGCCGCGTCGGCCTCGAGGTACTTCTTCAAAACGGGCCACGTAAAGACGTACACGCCCATCGACGCGAGATTGCTCTTGGGGTGCTCCGGCTTCTCCTCGAACTTGCGCACGCGCATATCCTTGTCCGTGTTCATGATGCCGAAGCGCGACGCTTCCTCGATGGGGACGGGCAACACGGCTATCGTCGCGTCGGCCCGCTTCGCCCGGTGCTCGCGGATGAGCCAATCGTAATTCATCTTGTAGATGTGGTCACCCGACAGCACGACGAGCAACTCCGGATCGAACTGCTCGATGAAGTAGCTGTTCTGGTAGATGGCGTCGGCCGTGCCGCTGTACCACTTGCCCGCCTTGCCCTTGACGTACGGCGGCAGAACGAACGCGCCGCCCGTCATCGTATCGAGGTCCCACGGCGAGCCGTTCCCGATGTACGTGTTCAACTCGAGCGGTTGGTACTGCGTCAGCACCCCCACCGCGTCGATGCCCGAGTGGACGCAGTTTGACAGCGGAAAGTCGATGATGCGGTACTTCCCACCGTAGGTGACGGCCGGCTTCGCGCGCTCGTAGGTGAGAACCCCGAGCCGGCTTCCCTGCCCGCCCGCGAGCAGCATGGCCACCGTCTTCTTCTTTCTGTACATGGCACTTCCCCCTTCCCCGCAAGTTTTTCAAAGAAAACTTCGCGTTGAATTTTCCCTTCCGATAACTTTGCCCGTCAGTTTGTTCCGTGTCTTTTGCTTCCGATAATTTTGCCTGTCTGTTTGTTCCGTGCCTTTCCCTTCCGATAACTTTTCCTGTCTGTTTGTTCCGTGTCTTTCCTATCCGATAATTTTGCCTGTCTGTTTTTGTGTGCGTTTCCTTGCCGCTATTGTATCACTTGCCGGCGTCGCGCGGGTTGAAACCGTAGTAGAGCGCGCAGAGCGGCGGGACGGACAGCGTGACCGCGTACGCGAGCCCGTTCAGTTCCTTCTTCTTCGCGCCCGCTCGCTTCTTCGCACGCGTCGCTCTCTTCCCGACGCCCGCTTCGCCGGCCTTCGCGACCGCACCTGCATCTGCCCCGCCGCCCGGACCGCCGACGCCATTCTCGCCCACCCCGCCGTCCGTCCCGCCGGCGCCATTCTCGCCCGTCCCGCCGCCCGGGCCGCCGGCGAAACGCTCATCGCTCGAATCCAGCATGAGCGTCAGCGTTCCCGCTTCGGGCAGGGCGATGTCGTAGGTCTCGTGCGCCACGGGCGTGAAGTTGAATACGCATACGACGCGGTCGGCCTTCGCGCCCTAGCCCGGAGCGTATGTCCGAAGAAACGCGAACACGCTGTTCTCCCGATCCTCGACGTTCAGCCACGTGAAACCCTCCCAGCCGCCGTCGGCCGCGTGCAGGGCCTTCCTCCGCGCGTAGGCAGCGTTCAGCGCCGTGACCCACTCCTTCACGCCGCGATGCTTGTCGTAGCCGAGAAGCAACCAATCGAGTTCCTTCTTGTAGTCCCACTCGATGAACTGCGCGAATTCGTCGCCCATGAACATGAGCTTCTTGCCGGGATGACCGAAGAGCCAGCCGAACAGCACGCGCAGCGACGCGAACTTGCCGTCGTAGTCCCCGGCCATCTTGCCTATGAGCGAAGCCTTGCCGTGCACGACCTCGTCGTGCGAGTAAGCGAGTATGTAGTTCTCGCTGAACGCGTAGTTCATCGAGAAGGTCATCTTGTCGTGGTTGCCGTGTCGGAAGTAGGGATCGGTCTTCAGGTAGTCGAGCGTGTCGTTCATGAAGCCCATGTTCCACTTGAACATGAAGCCGAGACCGCCGTCCTCGGGCGGCTTCGTCACGAGAGGGAAGGCCGTCGATTCCTCGGCCACGGTGAAGGCGCCCCGGTAGGTTCCGAGCACGGCTTTGTTGAATTTCTTCAGGAACTCGACGGCGTCGAGATCGATGTTGCCGCCGTCTTTGTTCGGGATGAACTCGGTGCGCCCGTAGTCGAGATAGAGCATGGAACTGACGGCGTCCACGCGCAGGCCGTCGAGGTGGTACTTGTCCATGAGCAGCATCGCGGCCGACACCAAGAAACTCACGACCTCGGGACGCGCGTAGTTCAGGCTGTTCGTACCCCAGTGCGGGTGCTCGCGCCTGAGAGGGTTCTTGTGCTCGTAGAGCCACGTGCCGTCGAAGCGAGCGGGCCCGTGCGCGTCCTTTGGAAAGCCGCTCGGCACCCAGTCGACGATGACGCCGACGCCGGCTTTGTGCATGATGTCGACGAAATACATGAAATCCTGCGGCGTGCCAAAACGCGATGTTATCGCGTAGAAGCCCGTCACCTGATAGCCCCACGAACCGTCAAACGGATACTCGTTGACCGGCATGAGTTCGACGTGCGTGTAGCCTGTCTCCTTCACGTAGGCCGCGAGTTTGTCGGCCGTCTCGCGAAACGACGGGTATTCGTAGCCTTCGGGTACGCGCCATGAGCCGATATGCAGCTCGTATATCGAGACGGGCTCCTTCAGGATGTTCCGCGTCGTACGCTTTCGCATCCATCCGCCGTCGCCCCACGAGTAGCCGTCGAGCGACCAGACCTTCGATGCGGTCGCCGGCGCCCGCTCGGCGTGGTAGGCGTACGGGTCGGCTTTGTCGACCACTTCCCCGTCCGCTCCCTCGATGCGATATTTGTAGTTGTCGCCGTCCTTCAGCCCCGCCACAAGACAGACCCATATCCCGTGATACTGTTCCATCGGATTTGCTGTTTCGTCCCATTCGCCGAAGTCGCCGACGACGGAAACCTCGCGCGCGTTCGGCGCCCATACGGCGAACAGATGCGCGTCCGCGTCCCGGATGTACCTGCTTCCGAAGAAAGAATACGCGCGCGTGGAGTCGCCCGCGTAGAAGCGCTCTATTTCCGCGTCATACTCTTTACATACCCCGATCAGTTTCGGGTCGTTCGTCTCCGCCATATCCAAGCCCCCGACGCGCGCTACCTGCCCGACTTCAGAAGGTCGCGTATCTCCGTGAGCAGTTCCACCTCTTTGCGAACGGCTTCCTTCTCCTCGGCCTCCTGTGCCTCAGCTTCCTTCGCCTTCTCTTCCTCCTCCTTCTTCTGCGCCGCGCGCAGTTTGTTGATAGCCTTAATGAGGATGAAGACCGCTATCGCCACGAGGAAGAAATTGACGACGGCGGCGATGAACATGCCGTACGTCACGTTCGAGCCGTTTATCGTCACGGCAAGACCCTCAAGACCCTTCGTGCTGAATATCGCCCCGACGAGAGGCATGATGAGGTCGTTTACGAACGATTGGACTATTGCGTTGAAGGCCGCGCCTATGACTACCGCGACCGCGAGGTCAAGCACATTGCCCCTGAACGCGAATTCCTTGAACTCCTGAATCAGCCCCTTCTTTTTCTCAACCGCGTTTCCCGTACTCGCTTCTTCCGCCATAGTCTCTCTCCTTTCCCTTCCACCGCGCCGATGAGACGCCGATTCTATTCTACTCTATATCGTCCACAGAAAATGGTTTTTCCGGTTCACCATCGTCTTCGGCGGGAACGGCGGGAACGATTGGCGGGACGACCGGAGGCGCGGGCGGCGGCGTGGGTGGCACATCGTAGACCCTCGTGATCCTTTCGAACCGGTCGGCTTCGCTGTCGCGGTAACCCTTCTCATAGCCCCGCTCCATGAGTCGCTCTTTCTCTTCCCTCAGCGCCCTTTCACGCCTCGCCTCTTCACTCTGCTTTCGCGCCACGCGTTCGCGGCGCTCCTCCTCGACGCGGCGGCGCTTGCGGCCACTCGCGATGGCGATGAGGACGATGATGAGGACGACCACTATAGCGGCGAAGACGATTATGAGCATCAGCCCCGGACCCGTCTTCTCTTCGGCTACGCGGAAGTTGAGTTTTTGATCCTCGAGTTCAACCCTCTCGTCTGTGTCAGGGTTTTCATCGACGTACCTGACCGTCAATGTTATCTCCCCATCCTTTATCACCTTCAGCGTGGCGCTCTCGTTTATATCGCCGCCATTCCGTATCGTAACGACGCCTTCGCTGCTCACGCGCCATTCGAACTTCCCGCTCATATTCGCGTTATCGGGATCGACCTTCACGGTCATGTGGAGTTCGTCGCCTATCTTCAGATCGTGCGTGGGCAGCAGTGCGTCCGCGGAGCTGAACTCCTCGACCGCCACCTTGAACGACAGAGGCTTGATGATCGGATCGGTCACGGATATGAGGATGGACGCTTTCGCCTCGCCGAGGGAAGCCGTGATCTCGGCTTTCCCGGCGGAAAGGGCGCGTACGCCCCCATCGGAGTCTACGGAGACGATGTCGTCGTCGCTCGAATCCCATCTCACGACCGCGCTGAGGTCAGCGCCCGTGACCTCGTAACGGATCGCGCCTTTGTCACCCACGTTCATGTCTTTCGGGTATCTGCTTATCTCTATGACGACGGGCTCCGACGGCGGAGCGTCGTCCACATCGTCGTCGGTCTCGGCGCCGTCGCCGCCGTCGTCGGTCTCGTCGGTGAGCTCCGGATCATCCAGTGTCGCGACCTGTACGGGTTCCGCGAAGCTGTCCGACACAACGACGGCGAACCCTATGGCGACGGCCGCCACGACGAGCGACGCGCATATCACCAAGGCGATGATTCTCCGCCTCAATCCACGGTATTTTCCCTGTTTCATCTTTACGCCCCCTTTATCACGCCTGTTCCGAAAACTCATGAGGAAACCGCGCCGCCACCTTTCGGTTTTCATCCGCGTTTCTTCTTTTCAGCGCGGCTTCCGCCGTTTCTCTGTCGTCGAGATGTACCTTTTCCCTTCCTATTATCTGATAGTCCTCGTGGCCCTTGCCCGCGACGACGACGACATCGCCCGACTTCGCCGAGAGTATCGCCCTCTCCACCGCCTTCGCCCGGTCGGGTTCGGTTTCGTACGCGCCGCCCGTGGGCTTTATCCCTTCCTCTATCCGCGCGATGATCGCCGCCGGATCCTCCGTGCGCGGATTGTCCGAGGTGATGATCGTGTAGTCCGCGAGCCTCCCCGATATCTCGCCCATCGGCGCCCGTTTGCCCGGATCGCGGTCGCCGCCGCAGCCGAACACGGAGATAAGCCGACCGTACGAGGGATTTGAACGGACGGCTTCGAGCAGGTTCTCGAGGGCCTTCTCCGTGTGCGCGTAGTCGACGACGACGGCGACGCCGTCCTCCGACGTGACGACCTCGTATCTGCCGGGGATTTCCACAGGCTCGTTCAGCGCGGCCGCGACATCCTTGAAAGAAACGCCCGTGGCGACGCAGGCGGCCGCGGCCGCGAGGGCGTTGTATACGGCGAAGGGGGCGGGCGTCGAAAGGTTCACGCGCGCTCGTTCACCTGCCGGGATATCTCCGCGTCGCGCAGGCTTGCCGCTCTCTGAAAAACCCGCGTCGGGAACATCCGGCATACCTTCGATCTCTGTTTCCCTGGATACCAGGTCGAAGCTCACGCCGTCGGGCGAATACTCGAGGCCCTCCGCATACAGATCACAGCCGCTCGCGCCGCCGTTCACCCCATACCGTATCACAGAGCCTTTCGCGTGGGCGATGAATTCCCCGGACGCGGGATCGTCCGCGTTGACGACGGCGCTTTTCGCAAGTTCGAAGAGTTTGATCTTCGACGCCTTGTAGTCCTCCATCCCGCCGTGGTCGTCGAGATGTTCCGGCGAGAGGTTCGTGAACACGGCGACGTCGAAGTCGCAACTGCCGACGCGTCCCATCTTCAGCCCCATCGACGTCGCCTCCATGACGAGGTAGTCCACGCCCCTGTCGGCCATGCGGCTCATGATGTCGCCGAGTTCCACGCAGTCGGGATTCGTCGGCGTCGTACGCCTTACCTCCATCACCTCGCCAAGGCAGTAATTCTCTATCGTGCCGAGCAGACCCGTCCTCCGGCCCGCCTTCACCCATATATGGTTTATCAGCGTAGCGACGGACGTCTTACCGTTCGTGCCCGTGACGCCGACGAGCGTGAACTTCCGGCTTGGCTCACCGTGGAATCTGTTTACGATTTTGGACAGAATGACCCTTGTGTCGGGAACAGACACGACGCTGAACGACGCGGACGCGCCGGACGCGCCGCCGAATCCGCGGTCGTACGAAGCGTCTCCGGACGAAAGATCGCCGGGCGCGTCGCCACCGAAGGCCCACCCGTTCGCCACGAGGATCGCAGCCGCGCCGTTCTCCACGGCCTGCGGGATAAACTCATGCCCGTCGGCCTCTCGCCCCGCGATCGCGACGAAGAGATCGCCCCTCTTCACGAGGCGACTGTCGATAGCAATGCCGCTTATCGGAGCGTTCTCATCACCGCGGACAAACCTGTGGTTTATCTCATGCAACAAATCACGAAGTTTCATATTATCAGAATTATACCACGCAAACTCGGGCCGCTTGTGAAATAGGCTCGTAAAAGTGACTGTTCAGTGGTTAAATCGAAACTATTCAGTTGCCGCGCTATTTATACACGACCCCAATGTCGCTTCTGTGATACTCGTCGTCGAAATGTATCTTACGCACATTTTCGTACGCCCTGGCGCGCGCCTCCTCGTGCGTCGCGCCTACGGCCGTTACGCCGAGCACGCGACCGCCGTTTGTGAGTATCTCCCCGCCCGGGCCGAACTTCGTTCCCGCGTGAAAGCAGACGACGCCGTCGTCGAGATCCGACAAGCCCGTTATGACCTTGCCCTTCTCGTAGGATCCCGGGTAGCCGCCCGAGGCCATGACGACGCAGACGGCGCGCTCGTCGGACCAGGTTATCTCCTGTTCCGCGAGCCGATCCTCCGTGACCGCCAGGAATATGTCGAGGATATCCGTGTCGAGTCTGCGCAGCA
>JAISZM010000034.1 GCA_031269205.1 Eubacteriales Family XIII. Incertae Sedis bacterium
CGGGTATACTAGGAGGAAGATTGAATGAAGAAGAGGATTTTATTTATTACACTCGCGTTGGTCATGGTGGTGTCACTGTCCTTCGCGGGATGTAACAACAGCGGCGGCGATACCGGCGGGGACGCCGCCACGGAAGAAACGGGCGAAGGCAGCGGTGATGAAGGCGCGACTCCGGCCACGGAGGAAGGCGCGGCCGGCGGCGAAAGTTACAAGTTCGGCGTGGTCGTGCAGGCCATCTCGGGCGACTTCACGAATTCGTTCATCAAGGGCGCGGAGGACGCGGCGAAATTGCTCGGCTGCGAAGTCGAGGTCACGGGTCCCGAGGAGCAGAAGATCGACCAAGAAGTATCTATAGTAGAAACCATGCTTGAGTCCGACATAGACGGCATCGCCGTCGTTGCCGGCGACAAGGAAGGTTTCCGCAGTTCCGTGGATCTGGCCGAATCAAAGGGCATCCCGTTCGTCACGTTCAACATGGACGACGGCGATCCCGATGAGCCCGGCATGAAGCACCCGGGTTACGGCATCGGCTACGCGGGCGCGGTCGAGTACAACTTCGCGCACCTGTTCGCGGAGAAGTTCTTCAATGACATCGCACCCGACGTCAAGAACTACCTCATCGCGACAGCGGATCCGGCGCTTCCGGTCTGCGTGGAGCGCGCGACGGCCATACGCGACGTCGCCAAGGCGAAGGGCATCAAAGAGCTCGAAACGGTTCCCATCGGCTACGACTTCAACGAAGGCTATTCGGCCGTCGAGAACGCCCTGACGGCCAACCCGGACGTTGAGGCCATCGTCGGTACGGATCATTTCTCGCAGTCCATAGCGAACGTGGTCGGCGACCAGGGGCTGGGCGACAAGATCAAGGTCGGCTGCTTCGATCCGCTTCCCGGGACGATAGCCCGCCTCGAGACGGGCGACTGCGACCTGATCGCGGATCAGAACCCCTATCTCATGGCCTACTATTCGGTCATCAATCTGTATTCGCTGAAGACGAACGGCGCGTGCGCTTACAACATCGACACGGGCGCCTTCATGTGGACGCAGGATCTGATCGAAGACCTGAAAGTCAAGTATGACTACAAAGGCTAACCGATCATAAACTCAGACTCCGCGGGATCATTGTCCCGCGGAGTCTGTACACGTGGTATGGGAGGTTGTTGGTTACATGTCTAATGAAGAAACAGCAAATTCGGTAAGAATAAGAAAATCGGGGCGCGGATTCATCAAGTTCGAGGAATTCGGCGTTCTCGTCGTACTCATCATACTTTTTATCACCTTCACGATCATGGCGCCCTCGACTTTCCCGACGGCGGCCAACCTGATGAATATACTCAGGCAGATCACGGAGGTCTCCATCATGGCGATAGGCGCGACCTTCGTCATCATCACCGCCGAGATAGACCTGTCCCCCGGCTCGATATACGGGTTTTCGGGCGCGGTATTCGCGCTGATGATGGCGGGCGGCACGGCGCCGACGCTCTGCTTTATCGCGGCATTGGCCATAGCGACCGGCATAGGACTCGTCTCGGGAACCTTTGTCACTCGCGTGGGCGTGCCGGCGTTCATCATCACGCTCTGCATGTCGATGATATTCAGGGGCGGCGTCTATATAGCCACCGAGGGGCATCAGGTGGTCGGCATACCTAAGGATAACTGGCCGTTCGCCCTGTTCGGTTCGCGCATCGGGGAGTTCCGCTTCCCGTCGCAGGTCATCGTGATGGTCGCGCTCATCATCATATTCGCGATCATCCTCAAAAACACGTCGCTCGGTTTCAGAACCTACGCGACGGGCGGCAACATCCGCGCGGCAGAAGTCTCGGGCATCAACACGAAGCGCGTCAAGCTCTTTGCGTTCGGACTCGCGGGCGGGCTCGCCGGTCTTGCCGGCATCGTCTCCGTGACGTACCTCGGTTCGCTCTACCCCACAGCCGGGTCGGGCTACGAGATGGACGTCGTGGCGGCCTGCATACTCGGGGGCACGAACCTCGCGGGCGGGCGCGGCACGATACTCGGTACGCTAATAGGGGCGGCGATCATCGGCGTCATCAAGAACGCTCTCGTGCTCATGCACGTTGACGCTTACTTCCAGACCGCGACGGTCGGCGGCGTCATACTCATAGGCGTCTGCGTGGACACGATGGTGAAGCGGAGAAGCGACGCGCGTCTCGCCTGATTCGCGGGCGTCGCGCGCCTGCGATAGGGTAACAGGAACGGCGCGGCGGTTCGATAGGGTGATTGCGATAGGGTAACAGGAACGGCGCGGCGGTTTGGCGATGGTGCGGGGAACACCGCAGGCGTTGTGACGCCAGTCGGCCGCGGCGAGCAAAGGCTACGATACACGGAGGATTCGATGGAGAACAGCACCGCATGGATCGAGTTTAAGAATATAACGAAGGAGTTTCCGGGCGTCAAGGCTCTTGACGACGTGAGCTTTGACGTCAAGAAGGGCGAGGTGCTCGCCCTCTGCGGGGAGAACGGCGCGGGCAAATCCACGCTGATCAACATATGCTCGGGGCTGTACAAACCCGACGGCGGCACGGTCGTCGTCAAGGACGCGGAGATCCACTTCCGCAACGCGCGCGACGCGGAGGGCGCGAAGATAGCCACGGTTCATCAGGAGATACCCGTCTGCCTGAACATGACTATCGCTGAGAACATGTTTCTCGGCCCGAAGCCTCCGTCGAAGAAGCCGCTTCTGAACAGGAAGTACATGAACGAGCATACGAAGGAAAGGCTCGCGATATTCGGGCTGACCTGCAGTCCGAGCGACAAGATGGGGCGGCTGACCATAGCGGAGCAGTCGCTCATCAACATACTGAAGGCTCTCGACTCCAAGCCGGAGTTCCTCATACTCGACGAACCCACCTCGTCACTCGCCGACGCGCAGAAGGAAATACTCTTCGCGCAGATACGCAAACTTCGCGAGGAGTCGGGCGTTACGGTACTCTACGTATCGCACAGGCTCGAGGAGGTCGTCGAGATAGCCGACCGCGTCGCCGTCCTGAAGGACGGGCGGTTCGTCGATAGCAAGCCCATCAGCGAGACATCGGTGGACGAAATAATCCGCATGATGGTGGGTCGCGACGTCGAGGTGGCGAACATCTACAAGGAGCGCGCTGTAGGCGAGGTGGCTCTGAAGGTCAGCAACCTGAACCGGGGGCGCATCCTGCAAAATGTCGGTTTCGATGTGCGAAAGGGCGAGATACTCGGCTTCTCGGGATTCCAGGGCTCGGGTCGCACGGAGATATTGCGCGCCATAATAGGTCTCGACAAAGTCAATTCGATAAACGTGGAGGTGAACGGCAAGCCCGTCAAAATACATCGGCCCGAACAGGCGGTGCATTGCGGCATAGCCATGATCTCCGAGAACAGGCGCGACGAAGGCGTCATCCCCAACTTCGACGTGGAGAGGAACATCATAGCGTCGTCGTTACGGAAGGTTTCAGGCGGCCTGTTCATCAACCGCGGCAAGGCGAAGGAAGAGACGCAAAAGTATGTCGACATGATGTCCATCAAGCTCGCGAGCAACAGACAGCTGATGGTGAATCTCTCGGGCGGCAATCAGCAGAAGGTCATCATCGGGCGGTGGCTCATGTCCGACCCGATCGTCCTGCTCTGCGACGAGCCGACGCGCGGTATAGACGTGGGCGCGAAGTCCGAGATACACTCGATACTCATGGAACTCGCGTCGCGCGGCATGGCCATAGTCGTCGTGTCGAGCGAACTGCCCGAGATAATGGCGATAGCGGACCGCATCGTCGTGATGTGCGAGGGGCGCGTGACGGGCGAACTACAGCGCAGCGAATTTTCCGAGGAGGCCATCGTGTCGCTCGCGTCCGATCTTTCCATCGGGGCGGCCTGCGCGTCGTAGCGCGCCGCGCCCGCGCCGCGTCGTCCGTGTCGATCCTCCGTATCGGCCATTCGTATCGGCCATTCG
>JAISZM010000188.1 GCA_031269205.1 Eubacteriales Family XIII. Incertae Sedis bacterium
CCGTCCGCGCGGCGGAGAGCGGCGCCTACAAACTCCTCTATGTGGCGCCGGAGCGCCTCGACACGGCGCCGTTCAGGGAACTCGCGGAACGGCTTGCGGTCTCGATGGTCGCGGTCGACGAGGCGCACTGCATATCCCAATGGGGTCAGAACTTCCGCCCATCCTATCTGAAGCTCGCGGGCTTTATAGAGCTTATGCCCACGCGCCCGGTCATATCCGCGTTCACCGCTACAGCCACGCTTCGCGTCAGAGAGGACATAATCGCGGCGCTCGGACTCAGAGACCCGCTCGTCGTCGTGTCCGGCTTTGACCGGCCCAACCTCTACTTTGAGGTGCGGAAGCCCGAGAACAAACCGCGCGAGCTGCTCGCGCTCCTGCGCGCGAGGCGCGGACAGAGCGGCATCGTCTACTGCTCGACGCGCAAAAACGTCGAAAGCGTACACGAGCTTTTGCTGACCGAGGGCTATCCAGCGACGCGCTATCACGCGGGACTCTCCGATGCGGAGCGGCGGCGCAATCAAGACGACTTCCTCTACGATCGCGCGCCTGTGATGGCGGCGACAAACGCATTCGGTATGGGCATAGACAAGCCGGACGTGAATTTCATCGTACATTACAACATGCCTAAGAGCATCGAGGCATATTATCAAGAGGCGGGGCGCGCGGGGCGCGACGGCTCCGACGCCGCCTGCTACCTGTTATACAGCGGCTCCGATTGGCAGACGAATAAATTCCTCATAGAGCGTGGCGCGCAGGAGAACAGCGAACTCGACGACGCGCAGCGCGAGGCCGTGATCGAGAAGGACATGACGCTTCTGCGCGATATGTCGTACTACGCGTTCACGAGCGACTGTCTGCGCCGATACATCCTCTCGTATTTCGGGGAGAAAACGGCTCTCTGCTGCGATAATTGTGGCAACTGCACGGGCGACTTCAATGAGGAGGACGCGACGGAATGGGCGCGCGCGGCGCTGAACTGCGTCCACCAGATATGCGCGCGCGGCTGGCCGTACGGCAAGTCGATGGCTGCGGATGTCCTCAAAGGCTCAAACAATGAAAAGGTTCGCAAGGCGAGACTGGATCATCTCAAAACCTACGGTCTGCTTTCGGCGCTCCCGAGACGAAGGATAGCGGATCTGCTCGATCGAATGGAGCAGGACGGTCTGTTGGAAGTGTCCGATGGGAAATACCCCGTCGTGACATTAGGTGAAAAATCCAAACGATGCAAGGAGGAAGGCTTTCGCTACGTGATAAAGATACCGAAGCGCGTCGAACCCGAGCAGCCGACGGGAAAGGTCGGCGCGACCCTGTCCAGCGGCGGGAAATCCGGACGCAAAGGCGCAGGTAGCGGCGGCGTCGAGCGCGGCGCAAGCGGCGGCACGCCGGACCGCGAGGATCGGTCGTATCCGGAGGGTCTGTTCGAGACATTGCGCGTTCTGCGCAGACGGCTCGCGGACGAGGCGGGCGTCCCCGCTTTTGTCGTGTTCTCAGACGCCGCCCTGCGGGATATGTGCCGCGTGATGCCGGAGGACGACGAATCTTTTCTGTCCGTATCGGGAGTAGGGCAGACCAAGCTCGCGCGCTACGGAAAAGTTTTTCTGGAGGAAATCAAGGCGTGGCGCGGCGGTTCGGAAAAAATGCACTGATATGAAAAGCCCTATATGAAAGAGTAGATTGGCCGCAGGCCCAGCGTCTAAGTTTTGCGTTTAACCCCCTTTTTGCCGCTCTGTACCCGGCGTCACCATGTTATGGTTCTTGACTTGATACGGTTATCCGCACTATGATAGAGAGTAAAGTGTAAAGGAGACATCGTATGCTCGAATATATGTCAGCGCATAAAACGGCGAAACTCTGGGGCGTTTCGGAGCGGCGCGTCCACAAGCTGTGTCAAGACGGTAGAATACCCGGGATTATCCGTTTCGGACGCTCGTGGGGCATACCGCGCGGAGCGGACAAACCTGCGGACGACAGGATCAGGCGCGGCGGCGGACAGAATGCGAACT
Organism: Eubacteriales Family XIII. Incertae Sedis bacterium; assembly: GCA_031269205.1. Classification (GTDB taxonomy): domain Bacteria; phylum Bacillota; class Clostridia; order Peptostreptococcales; family Anaerovoracaceae; genus JAIRPC01. Next base: position 2,004 of record JAISZM010000188.1, read on the forward strand.
CCCTCTCCGAGAGTAGCCTGTTGACCGATCTGCTCGGCCCCGACGCGTCGCTGTCGTTCAAGAGGGATGGTTTTGCCGTGTTCCAGCTTGAAAACGAAACCGGCAACGGGATCGTGACTATATACGACGTCTTCCCCGGAATTCGCCTGTTCTATAACGATCTCCACATGTCCTACATCACGGATCATGACAGCATCACAATCCCAGATACGGCGGACGTTCTGGAGATCAATCACTGCCGGGAAGGGCGCTTCGAGTGCGAACTCAAAAACGGCGAATGCGCTTACCTCGGCGAAGGCGATTTGTCGGTCAACACGATGTCGCCGATATTGAAAACGTCGTATTTCCCTCTGGCGCATTACCATGGCATATCCATACTCATAGACGTGCCGCGCGCGTCAAAAAGCCTCGACGAGCTGTCGGCGACGCTTGGTACAATTTCCATCGACCTGCGATCCCTGAAAGACAGATTGTTGACAGATCACCCGTATTTCATCATGCGCGGCACGGAGTCGGTCGAACACGTTTTTTCGGAATTGTACGACGCCCCGGACGCTATGAAGGAGAGTTACATCAAATTGAAAGCGATAGAACTCCTGATGTTTCTCAGCGCCGCCGAACCGAACAGGAGCGGTTACCGCCGCTATTTTTACAAAGCGCGGGTGGACGCGGTAAAGGCGATGCACCGGTA
>JAISZM010000195.1 GCA_031269205.1 Eubacteriales Family XIII. Incertae Sedis bacterium
GACGTTATTGTAGGGGAAACACGGAAGAATAACGCGGCGACACATCCGAACCGCTGATCTGTATTACTCCAACTCCCGCAGCCACGCCTCGACCGAGGCGTCGGGCGGCATACGCCAGTCCGCTCTCGGGGAGAGCGTGACCGAGCCTATCTTCGGTCCGTCGGGCAAGGTCGATCGCTTGAACTGATTCGCAAAGAAGCGCTTCAAAAACACCTTCAGCCATACTTTTATTTCGTCTTCGGCATACGCGCCCGCTCCGTACACCTCGGCGTCGGCGGACTCCGTTTCGGCCTCGCCGTCCGGCTTCGCGAACGCGATCTTCGCCAACTCGAATATGACGCGCGGCCTGCGGCCCCACCGCACCATGTGATAGAGGAAAAAGTCGTGCAGTTCGTAGGGTCCTATGATGTCCTCGGTCCTCTGACTGATATCGCCGTCTTCGGGCGGCAACAGTTCCGGGCTGACCGGGGTCGCGATGATGTCGTTCAGCGTCGCGGACAGGGCGGGGTTGCTTTCCTCTTCGGCGTCGGCTGCGTACTTGATGATGTGGCGCACGAGTGATTTCGGGACGCCCGCGTTGACGCCGTACATGCTCATATGGTCGCCATTGAAAGTGGCCCATCCGAGCGCGAGTTCAGACAGGTCGCCCGTGCCCACGACGATACCGTTCTCCCTGTTCGAGAGATCCATGAGGATGAGTGTGCGAACGCGCGCCTGCGCGTTTTCATAGGTCACGTCGCGCGCCGTCTCCTCGTGTCCGATGCTTCTGAGGTGAACCTTTACCTGGTCCGTGATGTCTATCTCTCGCAGCGATACGCCGAGCGCCGCGCACAGCTTTTCGGCGTTGCCTTTCGTCTGGTCCGTCGTCCCGAAACCGGGCATCGTGACGGCGCGCACCGCCTCCGCGCCGAGTCCCGCCGCGCGCGCAGCCCTGACGGAGACGAGCAACGCGAGCGTGCTGTCTAGACCCCCGGACACGCCGACGAACGCGGCTTTCGCGCCTGTGTGCGCGAGCCTCTTCATGAGCCCGGCCGACTGCATCGCAAGTATTTCCTCGCACCTTTCGGCACGCTCTGTCTCGCTCTGCGGCACGAAAGGACGCCGATCGACACGGCGGTACAGGATTTCCTTCTTTGTTTCTCCGGGCTTGACCAATCGGATAACTTTTCCCCTGGTGTTCGCGGTGACGGGATCCGCCGATATGACGCCTATCTCCACGACGCCCGTGACGCCCACGCCGTTCGAGCCGTCCGAAATTCCGGGCTGGGAAAACAGCGCTTCCTCGTATTCGGCCTGCGAACCTTCGTCGTCATAGGGCCGCCCTCCCGCACAGGGAGAAAGATTTCCCGCGACGAATGAGTCGTTATAGCGGCGGTCACGCGCGAGTCCGCGCACGTCGATGTCCGAGAGTACGATGCCTCCGCGGGAACTGCCGAACGGCGGGTTCTCCGCGATGACCGCCCCGTTCTCCGCGATGACGCAATGCCCGGAAAACACCATGTCCTGCGTGCTCTCACCGAGCCCCGCGTTCGCGTAGACATATCCGCAGATAAGCCGTCCCGACTGACTGCGCGTGAGCAGCCGCCGATATGAGGCTTTGCCTATCGTCTCGTTTCCCGCGGACGGATTCGCTATTATTATCGCGCCATGCGCCGCGTGCCTGACGGATGGCGGCGAAGGCGCCCACAAGTCTTCGCATATCTCAACGGCAAACGCGAATTCAGGTTCGTCCTCACACCTGAAAATGATATCCGTTCCGAAGGGAATGTCCTCGTAACTGGTTTCATCCTCATCGTCCTCGTCGTCGTCGTAAAAATCGTCGTCCGTGTCGTAGATGGGGATGACCACCACGCCGTCCGGTCCGTTCGCGTCCGCGTCGTCGACATCATCGCCGTCACCCGGCGATATCTCAAGATTCACGTATTCGACGCCCCTGAACGCGGACGTGAAATGGCGCCGCTCGTAGAACTCACCGTAGTTCGGCAGGTACGTTTTCGGTACGAAGGCAAGCATTTGGCCGTCCGAATAGACAGCCGCCACGTTGTAGAGTTTGCCGTTATACGCGAGGGGCATACCGACGACGACGACTTCTTCATGCCCTTCCGACCTTACGACGAGGCGCGAGAGGGCGTCCTTCGCGGCATCCAGGAGCGTGTCCTGCAGGAAGAGGTCGCCGCAGGTATAGCCCGTCAGGGACAACTCCGGCAACACGACGAGACGCGCGCCCCGTGACGCCGCCGCCCGCGCCGCTTCCTCGATGCGCTCCGCATTGTATGCGCAATCCGCCACCTTCACGCCGGGCGTAGCCGCGGCGACGCGTATGAATCCGTCAATCATTCTCTTATGTTCCCATGTAACTGAAGTGCATGAAGTCGTAGGTGTGACCCCATCCGTTGCCGGCCCAGTACCAACCGTGCCGCTCAAAGGCGCGGACAAGTTCGCTATCCGGAGGTATCGAGTAAGGGCTCTCCTCTGGATCCCAGAATTCGCCTGATTCGACGCCATCGGGTCCAACCATGAAATTCTCGTTTGGATTGATGTCGATGGCCGTCCCGTAATTGTGTTCGGATCGTTTTTCCCTGATGGCGAAGCCGCCGATGCTCTGTATGGGGAATCGCTCCTTGCCGTTGAAATACTCGGCGAATAGCTGCCTTACGCCTGCCGCTACTTTTTTATGCACACGGATGCTGACGCTGTCGGGAACTTTCTCACCGTCGATGTCTCGCCATACGTTCAGAGTGATCCGCGTCTGATGTTTTTTACCCTTCTCGCCGTCCTTGTATTTGATATAATCCGTGCCGTAGCGCTCGCGCGCGCTCTGGTACTTGAGCGCCGTGAAATACACGCGTTTGGTCTTCTTCGATTTGACGCCATGCTCCGATACGGCCTGTACGGTGTAGTACGCGTCATGGTTCTCATCCTTCCCGCCGAAGACATCCTTGAAAGAAGGCTTGCTGTTCTTCGTTATGTTCAGCACGGGTTCGCCAACCCTTATCGTCTCTATGAGCTTTTCGGAATCGTCGTATATCTTGACGATGTATTTTTCAGCGTTTTCTGCGGGTTCCCAGAAGAGGTAGACGTCCTTGCCGTAGAATTCCTCGCCCGACTCGTTTAACGACTGCGGGGTGTCGGGAATCGGCGCAATCTCCTTCATCTTGTCTCTCTCAAACTCCCACACCATGCGGGAGATGAGCGTGAACATCTCTTCTCTCGAAATGCCGCGGTCAACCGCCGCGTCATCCAACAGCGCGGGTCCAAGCGCGGCGCCCGTCGCGCCTTTCGCCACCACGACCGGAGCGGCTTCGCCGTTGTTCACGGCTGCGGGTTCCTCCACGGCATTCTTCGACAGGAACGAGAAGAAGTCCTCGCGCATCTCAGACCACTCGTCGGGCTTGACGTTCATAGTGGCGACGGCGAGAGAGCCTACCGCGTCGCTCCTCCTCACCGCCTGCACAGACTTGCCCTTCTTATTGACGACGGGATTGTCCGAGACAGCCGAGGATGTAACAAACCACGTTCCGCCCATGAACTGGTGCAGTGACAGGAGTACGCCGTTCAGTTCGGCCGCGTCTATATACTTTTTGAAACTCTTTTTGTAGATATCCTTGTTCAGGACGCCCGCCTCAACGAGCAGCCCGATATCGCTTCGGACAGCCGCGCGAGGCAAATTTTTCGCAGAAACCGCACCCGTCTGTTCGCCCCCGTCGCCGTCCGTATCGGCGAAGGAAAACGTGGGACTCGCAGCGCCCGTAGCGAAAAATATCACAGACAACAGTATTACTGCTGCTTTCTTAAACAAACCAAGCCTCTCTTCCCGATCCCTCATCTGCTTTAATTCTTGTTATATATTATACCCATAAAAGCGCGCATTATGCACCGCTTTCGGGAATTTTCATTGGTTTTTTGCCCGTTCGCCGGGGGAAAGTCGCCGCGACGGTTTTCGCTGCGGTGATTTTTTCTAGTATCCCTCTATTATCGCCGAGTCCCCTATCGCGGCTACTGCCCCGATATGCTGATATTCACGACCCTGCCGCACCGCCCGCACGTACCTGCCGTGAACCCGAATACCGCGCGCCGCGTGAAATCATAATCGCCGATCTGTATTATACTATACTCATGAATGGCAACATCGGAGCGGTGATCGTGGCAGCGGGGCTGTCGTCAAGAATGGGCGCGTACAAACCGCTGATCGAGATAGGCGGCGTGACTGTCGCGCGCCGCGTGATCGACGCCTTCTCAGAGGCGGGCGTGTCGCCGATAGTCGTCGTTACCGGACACCGGAGAGACGAACTCGAGTCCCATCTGTCGATGCGCGGCGCGGGCGACGCCGATGAGGGCGACGACCGTGGAAGGACAGGCGTAGGCGACGACGCTGTTGATGATTATGGAACAGAGACAGTGCGCGGCGACCGCCGCAAGGGTGAGCTGCTCTTTGTCAGAAACAAGGACTACGCGACTACCTCCATGTACGACTCCGCGAAGATCGGCCTGCTCTCTATCATGGGAAGATGCGAGCGCGTATTTTTCTGCCCGGTGGACGTGCCCTTGTTCACGGCAGGCACGGTGCGGCGCCTCATGGAATCGGACGCGCCCGTAGTAAAGCCCGCTTACAAGGGAGAAGAAGGACATCCGATACTCATAGACGCGAAGCTGATACCGGCGATCACAGGACTCGGGCGCACGTGCGGAGCAACCCCGAAAACGACGAGCGGCGAGCCGCGAGCCGTGGAAGGCGAGGGCGGTCTGAGGGCGGCGCTTGCCCCATTTAAAAAAGTAACCGAGATCATAAGCGTAGAGGACGAAGGAGTCCTCTACGACGCCGATACGCCCGACGATATTAAAAAACTATCCGCGATACTGAAACCCTGAACCCTCGCCGCCGCGCCGCCCGAATTCAGGCGCGGCTCTCGCTATGAGCCTTTTCGCCGGAAGGCAGACAAAGGTGAGAACGACTATCTTTATCGCGTCCCCCGGGATGAACGGTATCACCCCCGCGAACAGAGCCGCGCCAAAGGTCAGGTTGCTTTGGTACGCGAGCCACGCCGTACCTAAGGCGTACGAAACCGCGATGCCGAGCGTCATGCCGACAGCGTACAGCAACCTGCCGCCGTGGAATCTTTTCGCGAACGCGCCGCAGATGAGCGCGAGGAATATCATGCCGATCAGGTATCCTCCCGTAGGCCCCGCGATCTTGGAAACCCCGCCTGTGAAGCCCGAAAACACGGGAAGCCCCACGAGACCGAGCAGCAGATAGATGATATAACTCAGCGTACCGGCCCGCAAGCCGAGCAGATAGACCGTAAAACAGACGATGAGGTTCGTAAACGAGATCGGCACGGCCGTCACAGGCAAAGGTATCGAGAACGGCCCAATCACGCACATGACCGCGGCCATCAGCGCGATAAAAGACATTTCACGCAGTTTCGTCAAACTCGTCCTTTTCTTAGCCCTCGTTCCGTCCGTTCTGTCCGTCACGCCGTTTCGTCCATCCTTGTCAAACCGATGCCACAACCGTACCGGAACACGGCATCTCACACAAATCCATCCCGGCGTCGCGCTCCGCAACGCCACTCTATTATACTATTATTGCTCCGCCGATTAAATGTTGCGCAAAAAGGCTAACGTCGAGGATTTTCGCAGGAGTGATTATTCAGTCGCCACGCCATTTTTGTCCGGCGGACCGCGGCTCCGTTGCTTAATCCCCGAAAAAAGATTATTATAGGAAGAGTAGTTTGCGAATTTTCGAAGGAGGTGCTTCCCATGATAAAGGCGTTGACCGTATCCACGAGCGAGATTGACGACGTTGAAGCGGCGGTCGCGGATATTACCGGACAGCTGGAGGCGGGCATAGGCCTGATGAAAAACAGCATCGGCCTGATCAGTTGTTATTACGATTTCATCGAAAGCGGTGTCGTCGCGGCGCTGAGTGAGGCGCTGCCGTTTGAGGTTGTCGGCACGACGACCGTCGGGACGGCGGCGGTGACGACGGATGAGCTGGTAGACCTCGTCTTGCTCGTACTCACCTCCGACGACGTTTCCTTCGTCACGGGTCTGACCGACCCCATCCCGTCCGAGGACGCGAGCGTGATCGAGCGGGGATACGCGGCGACCGTGGAGAAAGCCGGGGAGACGGAAAAGCCCGCGCTCATGCTCACCTACGCGCCGCTGCTCATGAATGTGGGCGGTGATTTCTTCGTCGATTCCTTATCAAAGGCGTCGGGGAATGTACCGCTGTTCGGCACGGTTTCCGTGGACGACACGATGGATTTCCACAACAGCCACGTCATATTCGGTGGCGACGCGTACAAGGATAAGCTCGCGCTCGTCCTCATGTACGGGAACGTCAGCCCGAAATTTTACCTCGCGTCCATCTCGAAGGACAAGATATTCCGCGAGAAGGGCGTCGTGACGTCCTCTGAGGGCAACCAACTCAAGACGATAAACGATATCTCTGTTCAGGACTACCTGATGTCGCTTGGGCTGACGAAGGGCGCCGACGGCACCATCGTCGGCGTGAACTCTTACCCGTTCGTCGTCGACTACGGCGACGGCACGATGCCCGTCGTGCGCATCATGTTCGCCATCACGCCGGAAGGCTACGCGGTCTGCGGCGGCGACATCCCCGAGGGGGCTACGCTGTCTGTAGGATCCATTGACGACGACGAGGTGGTCAAGGCGACGGGTGAAAAGCTCCTCGAGATAACGGCGGACGGCACGCCCGACGCCCTTCTGATATTCTCCTGCACGGGCAGGTATTTTGTCCTCGGGTATGACGACGGTCGCGAGGCCGCCGTGGTGAGGGACATGCTGGGCGCAAAGAACCTTCCGTTTTCCATGATCTATTCCGGCGGGGAAATATGCCCGACATACGCCATCGAAGGGGCGGAGTCAATGACGAACAGATTCCACAACGATACGTTTGCCGTGTGCGCTTTTTATTGATGGGTGGTTCAGAGGTGCCAGAAGACAAGAGAAGTGATGTTGCTGTCGTGTGCGAAAAGCGCGCTGATGATAATGAGACCGTCGTGTCAGGGGAGGAAACGCGTGGGACCGTGAACAGCCCCGCGCATGAGGTCAGTGACGAGAACCTCGAGACCGAAAACAAACGATTGAGCCTTGAACTGAAGAAACTGGCGCGGGAGCTGAAGCGTGAGAAGATCATAAACGAGCGCAATCGCATCAGCTTCGAGGCAAAGAACAGGCTCAGCGACATCATCTCCGCGGATCGATCCAAGCTCGAACAATACATGAATCTGCTGCTCGACAACAGCAGGGATTTCATCCTGTTCTTCGACAAAGACGGGCGCATCGCGTACTGCACGGAGTCCTATCTCCGGGCGTGCAACATCGCGGGCTTCGGACTCATCAAGGACAAAACCTACCTGGAGGTATTCGGCGATCTCATAGGCGACGAACTCAAAGACGGCATCGCCCGCATGTTCCGCGATGGAGACGCGTACGGCGCGGAGCGACTTGGGGGAGAGCAGGCCATCGACTTCGGCGACGGCGCGGACGAGCGCGTTTATTCCATCGAGGTCAGCCCCATGCGGCAGGAGGACGACGACGGCACGTTCGGTATTATGGTCGTATTCTACGATATGACCGATTACGCGAACGCGAAGAGCGAGGCGGAGCGCGCGAACGAAGCCAAGTCGGATTTTCTCGCGACGATCTCCCACGAGATACGTACGCCGATGAACGCGATCATCGGCATCTCGGACATGATGAAAGACACGGCGCTGAATGCGAAGCAACGCGAGTATCTGTCGAAGATACAGACGTCCTCCGCGGTCATGCTTGACCTCATCAACGACATTCTCGATTTCTCAAAGATAGAGTCGGGGAAGCTGGATCTGATCGAGGAATATTTCGATTTCCACAAGCTGCTCGACGGGCTGAACTCCGTGTTCGAACTCATGATGTCGCAAAAGACGCTCGGCTTCAATCCTCATTTCGCGGAGGATATTCCGCGGGTCATATATGGCGACGCAAAGCGTATCCGGCAGATACTCACGAACACGCTGAACAACGCGTACAAATACACGCCGAGCGGCTGGATCAATTTCAACGTTTCGCTCGAGTCGGATCGCACGATCCGATTCGAGATCGTCGATACGGGTATCGGCATCAAGGAGGAAGACCTGCCGAAACTTTTCGGCGAGTTCATCCAGCTCGACATCGCGAAAAATAAGAATATCACGGGTACGGGCCTCGGGCTTGCGATAACAAAGCGCCTGTGTGAGATGATGAACGGCGAGATTGAAGTGAAAAGCGTCTATGGAGAGGGATCGACCTTCATCATCACGCTGCCACTGAGGGCGGGCGCGGAGAGCGACTTACCCGAGAAGACGGAAAGCGTCGAGAAGTTTACGGCGCCGGGCGCGAGAATTTTGATCGTCGACGATGTGGAAATCAATCTCGAGATCGCGGAATATATGCTGGAACCGTTCGGCGTCGACTGCGAGATGGCGCGCGATGGAGTTCAGGCTATCGAGCAGGTCAAAAATGTCGCCTACGATTTGATTCTCATGGATCACATGATGCCGAACATGGATGGAATGGAGGCGACGCGACGCATACGGCGACTGGACGGTTCCGCGTCGAAGATCCCCATCATAGCCCTGACGGCCAACGCTATCAGCGGCAACGAAAAGATGTTCCTCGAAGCCGGATTCGACGGCTTCCTCTCAAAACCGATGGACGCGGGCGCCCTCGCGGAAAAGCTCCTGGCATTTCTCCCCGACACGCTGATCGTCACACCGGAACAACCGGAGGGGGACGCCGGCTGAAGGCGATAGGGACGATTATTATTCTATAATATTATCCGTCCAATCCGGAACGACCCAATTATATATGCGAAGTAGACCTCTCTCATACACGTTTCGGCCAGCCCACGGCTTTTCTGCTCGCGTCTATCGATCCTTGAGCGGCGCGTACTGTCCACGCTTCGACACGCCCATGTAGGCGGGTCTGATGATCTTGCCCGCGTTGATGAGTTCCTCTATGCGGTGCGCGCTCCAGCCCGATATGCGCGCGATGGCAAAGAGGGGTGTGAACAGTTCGGGCGGCAGATCGAGCATACTGTAGACGAAGCCGCTGTAAAAGTCCACGTTCGGGCTGACGCCCTTGTATATCTTGCGTTCCGCGCCGATGACCTTCGGAGCGAGCCGCGCGACGGCGCTATACAGGCCGTATTCTTTTTCGCGCCCCTTCTCGACGGAGAGTTTTTCGACGAAGTCCTTGAAGATGTTCGCCCGCGGATCGGACAACGAATAGACGGCGTGTCCCATGCCGTAGATGAGTCCGGCCTTGTCGTAAGTCTCTCTGTTCAGCAGATCGCGCAGGTAGCGCTCTATCTGCTCATCGTCCCCCCAGTCCTTCACCTTTTTTTCCATGTCAGCGAACATGCCGACGACCTTGATATTCGCTCCGCCGTGCTTCGGACCCTTCAGCGAGCAGAGTGACGCGGCCACGGACGAGTACGTGTCCGTGCCGGAGGACGACACGACGTGGGTCGTGAAGGTGGAGTTGTTGCCTCCACCGTGTTCCGCGTGGAGGACGAGCGATAGGTCGAGGATGCGCGCTTCGAGATCCGTGTACGTACCGTTCTTGCGCAACATCTGGAGGACGTTCTCGGCCGTCGAAAGTTCGGGTTTCGGCGTGTGGATAAAGAGGTCGTCGCCGTGAAAATAGTGACGGTAGGCCTGATAAGCGTAGACCGCGAGCATCGGGAAGGTTGCTATAAGAAGCAGGCTTTGACGCAGCACGTTGGGTATGGACGTGTCGTTCGCCTTCGTGTCGTAGGCGTGCAGGGTTAGCACGCTGCGCGCAAGCGCGTTCATCATATCGCTGCTCGGCGCTTTCATGATGATATCCCTCACGAAGCTCGTGGGCAGGCTGCGGTACTTCGCGAGCAGCGCCCGAAACCTCTGCAGCTCCATCTTCGTCGGGAGTTTCCCGAAAATCAGGAGATAGGTCGTCTCCTCGAACCCCGCGCGCTTCTCGCTGATGAAGCCGCCTACGAGGTCGTAGACGTTGATGCCTCGAAAATAGAGTTGGCCGTCCGTCGGTATCTTCTCACCGTTCGGCCCCCTCTGGAAAGCCATT
>JAISZM010000199.1 GCA_031269205.1 Eubacteriales Family XIII. Incertae Sedis bacterium
GTGGGTTCGTCGAAGAGCATTATCTCAGGATCCATGGCGAGGGCGCGCGCGATGGCCACGCGCTGCTTCTGGCCTCCCGAGAGGCTGAACGGGTAGTCGTTCTCCTTGTCGGAGAGACCGACGCGCGCGAGCAGCGCACGGGCTTTTTTCTCGGCCTCTGGCTTCGGCACGAGTTTCACGTACACGGGTGCTTCGATGAGGTTCTCTATGACCGACATGTGCGGGAACAGGTTGAAGTCCTGAAAGACCATGCCGAACATGCTCGACAGTTTCAGCGCTTCACGGTTGTGCGGGTAGACGGATCTGCCGTTTTCGTCCGCACGCGCGATGAACGCTCCGTCTATCTCTATGCTGCCGCGCTCAGCCGTCTCGAGGTGGTTGAGACAGCGCAGCAGCGTACTCTTGCCGGAGCCGGAGGGGCCGATGATGGAGACGACCTCTCCGCGCGACACCGAGAGGTCTATGTCGCGCAGCACGTGGAGCTTGCCGAAATACTTGTGCAGCCCTTCCACCCTAACTATTTCCGTTTCACTTCTCCTTGTTATCTGCAAACCGCCATATGTCCCTTTTACATTACAACATCACTTTATCGTGTAATAGGCGTAGCGTGTCTCGAGATTGCGGAACGCGAGAATCACCACGAAGGTCAGCGCGAGGTAGATGATGGCGGCGATCACGAGGGCCGTCACGTTGAAGTCGCGCGACATGACGCGGCTCGCGTTGCGCAGTATCTCCGTGACGGTGATCACCGAGCAGAGGGCCGTGTCCTTAATGAGGTTGATGGCCTCGTTGCCCATAGGCGGGAGAATGATCTTCACGGCCTGCGGGAGGATGATCCGCCGCATGGTGAGGCGCGGCGGCATTCCGAGCGCTTTGGCGGCCTCGTACTGACCCCTGCCTATGGACTGGATACCCGCGCGGAATATCTCGATAAAGTAGGCGGTGTAGTTCAACACGAAGGTGATGTAGGCCGCGAGTTCCGGCTCGAAGCTGACGCGGCCGTCCGTCAGTATGGCGAGACCGTAATAGGTGAAGAATAACTGGAGCAGGAGGGGAGTGCCGCGGAACACCCAGGTGTAGACGCCGAGCAGGAAGTGGATCAGGCGGAATCGGCTGAGCTTGCCTATCGCGCCGAACACGCCGAGGGGTATGGAGAAGGCGAGCGTCACCGCGAATATCTTGAGCGTGACGCCCGCGCCGAGCGTTATGTATTCGGTGATCTCCTTTATGTAGGCGGCGTCCATTAGATATAGAGCCTCACGTGACAGGTAGGAAAAAACGCCGCCTGAAGCTGCGCCGCGACGCACGCGGAACGAAGCTGATCATCGTTGTGCGAATCTCCTCTCACTCAAAAATCAGTGGCCTGCAGGCGCGGGACATCGCGTATCACGATGTCGTCGCTGGAGAACCAGCGCTCGCTCACACTCTTGGTTCCACCGTCTGCCTTTAGGTCGTCGAGCGCCTTGTCTATCGCGTCCGCGAGAGCTTCTTCGCCCTTGCGGCAGCCGATACCGAAATACTCGTCCCCGAGCGATTCGTCGAGCGTCTTGAACGTGTCAGGAGACTGCTGCATGATGTACTCTATCAGGATTTTGTCTACGGCCACGGCGTCTATGCGCGTACTCGACTTCAAGTCGTTGAGCGCGTCCTGATAGTCGTCGTAGATCCTTAGCTCTTCCAGCGAATCGTTGAAGTTTGCGTCGTCCTTGACGAGAGCCTCTGCGGCGCTCTCTATCTGCGCTCCGACTATCTTGCCCGCAAGGTCGCCCTTGGAGGCGATGTCCGAATCCGAGCGGACCACGAGCAACTGAGCGTTGTTGAGATAGGGCTTCGTGAACGTGACCTTGTCTATCCTGTCCACCGTGATGGAGTACCCGTTCCAGATGACGTCGATGTTGCCGGACTGCAGTTCCATCTCCTTGGCTTCCCAGTCGATAGGCTTGACTACGAGGTCCACACCGAGCTTGTCAGCGACGGCCTCCGCGAGATCGATGTCAAAGCCGACGATCTCATCGTTTTCACCGATGAATCCCATGGGCGGGAAAGCGTCGTCGCAGCCGAGCACGAGTTCTCCTTTGTCGAGTATCTTCTGCAGGGAGTCGTCGCCGCTCTGCTCGTCCGTGTCCGTCTGCGTGGCCTGATCCGCCGGTGCGTCCGCGCTTTCCTTCGCGTCATCCCCCGCGCCGCAGGCTGCCATGGATACCGCTATATACAGCGCCAGAAGCATCGTCGCCATCAGTTTGAATCTTTGTCTCATCGTCAGTTCTCCTTTCCCTCCTCAATAACACCTCAGTCAATGATATCACAAATGGGGGGACTTTACCGTTCCATCATCGGGTTTCGATGTTTTATTGTCGGCGACGCCGGACGAGGCACTCTCGATTTGCGCGGTTGCGGCGTCGACTTCCGTCCGCTTCCTTCCCGAACGCCCGAGGTTCAGCGAATACCCTCCGCTGATGAGCGCGATGAGCTTTCGGCGCATGAGCAGCGCCGCGCATATGCACGCCACGAAAATCAGTATGATGACGACCGCGCCCTGCCAATCGCCGTGGGCGAGTCTGTCGCCGACGAGGGTGCAGACGAACGTTGACGGCGCGTTGCCCGCGACCACCGCGACCAGGTAGCGCGCGAACGAAACCTTCGTGCGGGCGAAGATGTGCGGCAGTACACCGTTCGGGATGCCGGGAATCAGATAGACGTAAAACGCGACGAGCTCGGGATGGGGCATACGGTCAAGCGCCTCGGGATTGAGGGGAAAAGGCAACCTGCTCTTTTTCTTCGGCCGCTGCGCCTTTTCTTCACGTTTCTTCCTGCGCGTCGGGAAGATCTGATTGATCGTCACGCTGAACTGCCGCAGGGCGATGAACACTATCATATTGCCGAGTATCGAGCCCGTGAGGCAAATCGCGAGGGCGGTCCACGTTCCGAATACGAGTCCCGCGGGAATCTGTATGAGAAGGGCCGGCACCACGGTAGTGATGACCTGAAGCGCCTGCAGGCACGCGAGCAAGGGGACGCCGCGCACGCCATGCGAGTGGATAATCTCTATCGCGTTCCTGCCGTCCTGGCCGGCGAAGATGTCGGCGAGAATAGGGATAAGCGTGACACAGAGCAAAATAATGAACCCCGCGATAACGGCGAAGGTTGTAAGTGAAATGATCAGGTTTCTTTTTCTGTTCATAATGAACGACTCTGTAATAGCCTCGTCAAGGATTTAAAAAAGCAAATACTATACTAGCATACGGACATAACCGTTGACAACTTTGCGGGAATACGTATAATAGAAAGAGCGGTTTCGCGCACTTCTTGCGGGCAAGAGACGAGAGAGTGCGAGGCGTCGCGCGAAAATCGATAAGGCACGGGGAATTAGCTCAGCTGGGAGAGCGTCGCGCTGGCAGCGCGAAGGTCAGGGGTTCGAGCCCCCTATTCTCCACCAAACGCCAAAAATCGTTGAACTTTCAGCGATTTTTGCTATTGCTGAAGCCTTTGTGGGGCTCGAACCCGAAAGGGCTGACGGCTCCAGCACGGCAGCGCCGAGCGCAGACCGGCAAAAAGGCTGGCGTGACTTCCTCTATTTAGGTGCCGGGGTAATAATGCCGCGTTGATGTTTACACTCCAAATATTTGGGTATATACTCTGAGTAGGATTGTTGCTCCGCCGATCCC
>JAISZM010000082.1 GCA_031269205.1 Eubacteriales Family XIII. Incertae Sedis bacterium
CGAAACATCGAAGTCGTCCGCTATCCCCTGAGCCAACAGTTGCGGGTTCTGCCCTGTCATGATAGCCTGCATGATGTCTTTATGCACGCGGTCCACAAGCTCGATCTTATTCGTCCAGCAACGGTCGCGAAAAGTCCGGTTATCGGTCGTCCAAGGTTTGTTTACGACCTTGTCCAGCATAGCCCCATTTATGCCGGAGATGTCCCAGCCCACTCCGATGCCTCTCTGTATCTCAAAGGCTGTGCGGCTGTACGTCTCGGTATATACGTCGCGGGCGAGCTCATCGATGCCGCTGATCTGCTCGGCGGTCAGCGCTTCGATCTGCTGCTGCGCGTGCAGCTTCGCGGCTTCTAGGCGCGATATATGCACCTTCGCGGAGGCGTTCTCAAGCTGTTTCATCCACCGCCCGTCAACGGCGTTCTGTTTGCCGTATTTGATGTACTCCTCGACGCTCCAGTGAAACTCAGCAAGCTCGTCATCGGACAGTAGCTGCCGCGCTTTCTCAAAAGAGATTTCGTTATTGGCGGCGAGCCTGTCATACCACTCCTTGATCTTGGCGTTTGTGCGCGCCGCGAACCTCGCATATTCCGCTTCAAGGATCTTTACGTAGTCAGCAGTGGAGGCGTGACGGGTTTGCTCAAGTATCTCTGCGCGCTCACGCCAATAGTCGCTGTTCCTCATTTATCTCCGGCAGGCGGCTTCTGTTTTCCTTCGCTCGCATCGTCGCTAGAGCCGCCCTCCTGCCCGCCTCCTGCGGCTGCGAACGCGTCTTGATACTCCGCCATCTCCTGTAGCTTCTTTTCACGCTCCGCCTCGATACGCTCCACTTCGTCCTCGGCGGCATACGGATGACGCTCGATGATCGTCTGGTCGGACAGTATGCCCGCCCCCTTCGACGACACGAGGATGTTCACGATCTCCTGCTCGTTGACGATGACATCACGGTGAAATGTGATCTGCGCGTCTTCGCCCATGAAGTCGCCTTTGTTCGTGAACTTTAGGTACTGCTTGATGTACCACTCGACTTGCTCGAAACTGGATTGAAACTCCGACTCTATGATGTTGCAGTCCATATCAAGATCGCCGTACCGGAACTTGATCGCCTGCCCGGAGGCATTGCCCAAATCTTCGTTCTGTGTGTCTATGCCGCGGCCGAACTCATAGAGGTTTTGTCTTGTCCGGGTCAGAAATTCCTCTATCGCGCTCGTATTCGGATTGGTCGTAAGCGTATCAACCCCTGCGCCGCTTTCGGGATTAAACACAATCGTTTCATCGTTTAGGTATCAGGGTTGACTTTATGTCCAGCTTGATCGACAGATCGGACATCAGTTTTCTGGTTTTCCCCACCACCTCCGCGAGCGTCCATTCGTTTGCGACTTGTACGGCGTGGACACGGGAAAGATGGTCAAGGACGCCGGCAAGCGACCAGTCCTTGAGCATGTCATGTCCACGTATGACGGCGAGGACGCGGCACGCCATCAGGAGCGTGACGTGGTTGATGAACGTCCACGCCTCGAAGCCCGGGTCGTCCCGCATGAAGCTCGCGTCCTGACCCACCGTGTTGCGCATGGTGTCGAAGAGCTGCTCTATCTCCCATCTGACCTTGTACGTTTCGTAAATTTTCCTCGTGTCCGCTTCCACCAATGACGTTCTGAGGATGATCGTGCCGAACGAGGCCGTTTTCATCCTGGTTTCTGCGGCTACGTCGCGAAGGTTCTTGCCCGAGCCTATGGACTTTCTCTTTTCCGCCTCGGCGTTCGCCTTTTCGCCGCGGCCGACGAAATCCGCCATCTCGTCTGCCCTCAGCTTTTCATCCCTGAACACGCAGATGCGGTATCCTTCCTTGCTTTCCGAGTGCGCGCTGATCGCGCGGTGGTGATAGTTGAAGACCGTCTCGTAGTCCGTCTGGGCAAGATCGATCTCCGACGTGTTCCTTTTCAGCGGCACGACGCAGTCGAGGCCGGCGTCCGCGAGCATGGCGAAATTGTCCCCCGACGCGAAGCCCGCGTCCGCCACGACGACCGCGTTTTCAATGCCCGCGTCCCTGACCGTCAGTGCGAGCGCCGTCACGTCCGGCACGTTCCCCGTCACATTCCTGTAGAAGGCCGGGGCGCTGCCGCCGTCAGCGACGGACACGACATAGATCTGGTTGACCTGGGGGATGTAGCCGTGGGCGTTGGAATGCCCGGGCAGAGCGCGGGCCATCCTCTCTGATTGGGAGATCGTACCCGTGCCATCGATTAGGACATACGGAGCTGACTCCATCGTGTCACGCATGAACGCGGCGCACGCGCGGCGGTCGTTCCCGACCACGTCCAGCAAACGAGTGATGGACGAAGGGGACAGGGCAAGGCCGGGAAGGGCATGCGACAGCCATGACGTCTCATATCTGTGCGCAATCCGTTTGAAAGGGCAAGGAGAGACAAGCCTGAGCATCGCGCTCGCCCACACACGCTCCGCCACGCCGTCCTCAAACCGCTCGCGCAGGTCGTCGAGCAGATCCGACGACAGCCCTGCGAGGAACGCGGCCGCGCCGAACTCGACCGAAAGCACGGGGGCTCCCGCATCGATTCGCATCCTCTTCGGGACGACGCCCTCCGGCGTCACCTTGCCGACGTATGCGCCAGTCACCTTCTTTGCCTTCTTGCGCATGGGATCCCAGACCGACTTGCGCTCGTACATGTAGTAGTTGCCGCGTATTTTCTTAATCTCGAAACCTTGCCTTTTCTGTTTCGTCACCCACTCCGGAAACGCCATTCCGCACCCCTTTCTTATATCTGCCTGTACAGGTCTATATGATTATATCATGAAACTTCCCCCTTGTAAAGCAAAAACCGCCCGGATTGGCGGTTTTTCAACGATTATTCGATTACGTTTCTGTTACGTCAGATAGCCTGGGGGGTAATCGTGAAACGATTGTGATTAATGGATTCTAATTTTTTTCTTTCGTCTTGGTCGCGCCCCACGCGGGTGCTTGATGTGACAAAATCATGTTGTCCTCAAATGTTACACGCCCCCAAATGGCACGTCTCCAAGTGGCACCTGCCGATTGATGAACTGCGCCATCTGCGGGACGGTGAAGGCGACGGTTCCGCTGCTTGCCGAATAGATCAATCCTTTTGAAATCAGGCTTGCTCGTCTCGGGGACAGGCTTGTCGGATTGACCCCGAGTCTCTTTGCTATTTCCGATGTGGAGCTTGGTCCGTCTCCGTCCGCCGCCATAGCGCGCAAATACTCCTTTTGCGTTTCCGATGCCCTGTCCCATCTTGATCGGAAAAAGCCTTCGTCAAGCCTTTTGATCGCATCGGCGCGCGCGTTTTCCACGTCAGCCGCCGTTATCGGCGAAGCCTCGGCCCGCCTCCATACGGCGGAGCCGTACTCCTGTATGAAATAAGAGAAGCCTCCCGTTGCGGAGACCGCCAGTGAGGCCGCGTCATTTTCCCACTCCACGCCTCGCGCCAGCGACGGCGCGGTCAGAGCGATGCGGGAAGACTCCGCATCAAGCCCCGCCAGCGGCCGGTATCCGTAAAGGCGTTCCGCGTAACTGTTTATATCGGCCAGTATGCGCGGAAGCGTGGGTAGGCCGGCAATCACGGCGACAAAACGGTAGGTTTCCTGGCTTGCCCTGTGCGCGGCCATGTTTATCGCTCGTAGGTCACTCTCCGTGAGATCCTGCGCTTCATCTATGAACATCGCTACGCCTTTCCCCGTCTTCTCACACGCGGCGGAGAGATCCCGCACGAGGACGGTCAAATCGCCGGAAAGATCGCCGGTAGCCGCATTTGAGTAATCAGCCTTAGAGAAATCCACGCCGAGAGAAATATGCCCCACTGAATCCACTCCCAGTTGGATAAAACTGATGATGGTTTTGAGCGCCCTTAGCGCCGATTCTCCGGCGGAGGGCTTTGCCATCTCCGCAATGGTCAATTTGAGTTCGTCGCCGAGCATATCCCTGAGGCTCCGCTCCGGATTCGCTTCCACAAACGCAGTCAGCCATCCATTGGCGGCAGCCCTTTTCTGAAAGTCCCTCAACAGCACCGTCTTTCCGACCCCGCGCAGTCCGTAGAACACCAAAGGCCGTGCGTCCATGCCGTCCCCGATCCTCTCGATCGCCGCTTCGAACTCGTCTATATCGTCCGCCCGGCCGGCCAAGGCAAAGGGCTGCCTGCCCGCGCCGGGAGAATAAGGATCCTTGCGTTTGTCCATTATCGTGCCTCCGAATCGTCGTAAAAATATCAGTATACTTGAATATTATACGATATATTTTACGAAATCACATTATATTTGGAGAAAATATCGTATAATTTGCAGAGAGCGTATGAGCGGAATATTGTGCTACTTGAGCCTTCTCAAGATTGCCAATGGATGTCAGGTAATTATAGCCGGCCATAATCATTAT
Organism: Eubacteriales Family XIII. Incertae Sedis bacterium; assembly: GCA_031269205.1. Classification (GTDB taxonomy): domain Bacteria; phylum Bacillota; class Clostridia; order Peptostreptococcales; family Anaerovoracaceae; genus JAIRPC01. The sequence goes on from JAISZM010000082.1 coordinate 4,400, forward strand.
GATAACGGCTACGATGCGGGAACGGCATGAACACTCGACATCACGCCCATCGCTCGAGCAGGTCGTCGAGCGCGCGGCGGAGATGCTCTATGGCGCCAGCGTTTTCTATTACTACGTCGGCGCGCGTCCTTTTCTCGCCTTCGCTCATCTGGCGGACGGCGCGGGCGCGGGTCTCATCGAGCGTCGTACCGTCGCGGGACGCGGCGCGCGCTATCCTGATTTCCTCGGGCGCGGCGATGAGCCAGACCTCTCCGCAGATAGCATCAATTCCCGACTCGTAGAGCAACGGCGCGGAGAGGAATACGGGTGCGTGCCTACGCCGCCCGCGCGACGCCTCTGCGGCCGATTTCGACACGCCCGCGGATTCCGGCACCGGCGCGGCGTCGTTCGCTTTGTGGATGTCGTGCAGCCTATCCTCTATCCTGCGCTTTATATCCCCATGCAGAATCTCGTTGAGCGTTCGCGTCTTTTCCGCGTCCGCGAATACAATCGACGCGAGGCGGAGCCGATCCAGCGTTCCGTCGCCCCGCAGCATGTCCCTCCCGAAGGCTGCGACGAGTGCGTCGAGCGCTGGTTCGCCGGGCCGCACTGCTTCGCGCGCCACCTCGTCCGCGTCGACGACCGCGTAACCCTTCTCGCGCAGGTAGTCCGTCGCGGCCGATTTGCCCGCTCCGATGCCTCCAGTCACGCCTATTGTGATTTTACTGACATCACTCGCAAACATAGCCGCCGACCGCCGTCATTTCAACTCGTACCAGTTCTTGCCCGTGTGTACTTCCGCCACGAGCGGTACGCCGAGTTCGCAGGCGTTCTCCATATTCTCCTTCAGCAGTGCGGAAACCTCCTCCACTTCGTCTCGGTGCGCCCTTATGATGAGCTCGTCGTGTACCTGCAGGATGAGGGCCGAGCGCAGGTCACGGGAGCGCAGAGCGTCGTCCACCGCTATCATGGCTAGTTTTATAATATCCGCCGCGCTGCCCTGTAGAGGAGTGTTCATGGCGAGCCGCTCCCCGAGCTGTCTCATGATGTAGTTCGACGCCTTCAATTCCGGGATCGCTCGTTTGCGGCCAAGCAGGGTGACGGCAAATCCCGTCGTGCTCGCGCTTTCGATACACGCGTAGAGATAGGACTTTACGGCCGTATGATGCGCAAAATACTCGTTGATGTACAGATCGGCTTCGTGGCGTGTGATGCCGAGTCCCTCCGACAGGCCGAAGCTGCTCATCCCGTAGATGATGCCGAAATTCACCGCCTTCGCGCCGCTTCTCTGCGCGGGCGTCACCTCATCCTCGGGGACGCCGAACACGCGCGACGCCGTGCGACGATGGATGTCGGCCCCGATGCGAAAGTCTTCGATGAGCGACGGATCCTGCGAAAAATGCGCGAGTATGCGCAGCTCTATCTGGCTGTAATCCGCGCCGACGAGCGTGTACTCGTCTGAACCGGGCACGAATGCCTTGCGTATCTGTCTGCCGAGATCCTGTCGTATCGGGATGTTCTGTAAATTCGGCTCCGTGCAGCTGATGCGCCCCGTGGCCGCGACCGTCTGCTGAAAATGCGCGTGTATGCGCCCGTCCGCCGCCACGAGGGGGATGAGACCGTCGATGTAGGTTCCGCGCAGTTTCATCAGCGTGCGGTACTCGAGCACCTTGCCCGCCACGGGGTTTTCATCCGCGATCTTCTCGAGAATTTCCGCTCCCGTCGCATATCCGGTCTTCGTCTTTTTCGCTCCGGGCAGCCCGAGTTTCTCAAAGAGGGCGACGCCGAGCTGCTGAGGCGAATTGATGTTGAACTCCATCCCGACCATGTCGTGGATTTCCCTTGTCAGTCGCTCGATACCCTCGTTCAATCGTTCTCCGACGTCCGTCAACGCGTCCTTGTCGAAGTCAAAGCCCTCTGTCTCCATGGCGGCGAGCGGCGCTATGAGCGGTAGTTCGGCCTGTGTAAAAACCTCATCGAGTTGCTGTTCCTCGATTTGAGGCGCCAGCACCGCGTAAAGAGAGAATGCGGCGCGACAATAAGAGAGGCCGTAATCCGCGTATACCTTCGCCCGGTCCGTGAGCATGTCCTGCTGCGCCACGGACTTGTAGAATTCCTCGTCGTCCCGCGTGTGTACGCCGAAGTGTTCGAGGGAAAGCCGTTTGACGGAATAGTTGCTCGCCGATGGGTCAAGCAGATACTGCGCGATCGCCGAGTCAAAGATGATGTTCGGTTCAGAGCCGAAGTTCGCGTCCGCGGCTCGCGCCGTGGCGAACATCATGTACAGGTCGGACTGCAGGGCGTGCCCTATCACATTGGGGCGGGCCGCCGTAAACATCTCCGCAAAACGCGACGCCAGAGCGGCGTCGCTCTCCGCGTTCACGTAGAAGTGCGCTTGTTCCGTCGTCACGTTTACACCGTATATGTCGGGAACGCTGCGGTGGTTGTTGTCGCCGAGAACCTTCAGCGCGACGGGCGCGCCCGAAGCGGCCGCCGCCTTCAGCGCTTTGTCGAGCGCCTCCATCCCCTCCGCGTCGTGGATGACCGACGTGGGTATGTCCGCGTCGAAGAATCCCGGAACGGAAGACCGCGTGCCGCCCGAAAACGCCGGGTACGCGCCCGACGCGTCCGATACGCCCAATGGATCATCGCCTGACATACGGCTGTCGCCGCCACTGTCACCCTTCACCTCAGCGCCGACTTCGCCAGCGTCCATATTCTTCAAAAAACTGTTGAATTCCAGTTTCCTATAGAGCGAAACGAGGGCCTGCACATCGGGTTCCCTCACGCGCATACGCTCAAAGTTGATCTCAATCGGCACGTCGGTGACTATCGTCGCGAGGCGCTTGCTCATCACAGCCAGCGAAGCGTTCTCCCTGATGTTCTCCCGAAGCCTCTCCGGCTTGACGCTGTCCACGTTCTCGATGAGGTTCTCGATGCTGCCGTACTCGATAATGAGTTTTGACGCCGTCTTCTCGCCCACGCCCGGCAGCCCCGGGATGTTGTCCGACGAGTCGCCCATCAGCCCCTTGTAGTCGATGAACTGTCGCGGCGTGAACCCGTACTTCTCGACCATAGCGTCCTCGTCGTAGAGTTCAAACTCGGATATCCCCTTCTTGGTGATGAGTACCTTCGTCCGCTCGGACGCGAGCTGGAGTTCGTCGCGATCGCCGGTGATGATGAACGGATCGATCCCCTCGGCCTCGCCGCGCTTCGCGACCGCGCCTATGATGTCATCCGCCTCGAAGCCGTCGATCTCGAGCATCTCGACTCGCATGGCCGCGAGTACGTCCTTCATGTAAGGCAGCTGCATAGCGAGTTCTATGGGCGTCTTCTTGCGTCCAGCCTTATACTCCTTGTATTCCTCGTGCCTGAAGGTCGGCGCTTTGCGATCCCAGGCGACGACGAGGTAGGTCGGCTTATACGTACTCATGATCTTCCGCAGCATGGTGATGAAGCCGTATACGCCCTGCGTATAGACGCCGTCCTTCGTGATCATCGGCCGCTGTATGGCGTAATAAGCTCTGTTGATGAGACTGTTCCCGTCTATGATGACGAGACGTCTGTTGTCAGGTATGTCAGGCATGATATCTCCTTCGCCGAGGTAATGGTTATACAAAAGTATAACACGATCCGAAAAGCGAAAACGTACACCGTGTGGACAATACCGGACGCGGCGTCACAGACCGCGCTTCACGGCGTCCTTGCCAAAGCGTTCGCGTATGCTGTCAACGGCCTTGTCGAGTTCCTCGGCGTTCTCGGGTTCGCCGGCCGCGAATCCTGAAGTCTGCCCCCCTGCGACACCCGCGGGGAATCCCGCGGGCAGACCGCCGCACGATCCCACGCCGAACATCGATATCTGCCCTTCTCTGCTGTCAGTTATCTCGTTAAAATGTACGCCGAGGTTGCGCACGGGTTCACCCTTCCATGCCTCGCGAAACAGCGCCTTCGCCTCGGCGTAGATGGCGTCGGTCGTGTGTATCGGCATGTCGAGTTTGCGCTGATGACCGTACGGACGTTTTGAGAAGTCCGACGGCCTCATGCTCACGGAGACGACTCGCGCGTAACATCCGTGTTTCCGCAGCCGCGCGCCGACCTTGTCGCTGAGCCACAGAAGCACCTTGTCGGCCTCCTCGAGCGTGGTGACGTCCCACGCTGTCGTCGTGCTGTTGCCGATGCCTTTCCTGTCGTGTTCCTCCGCGGTCACGACGGGTGAATCATCTCGCCCGTTCGCGAAATCGTGGACGGAGGCGCCGTGCGCTTCGCCGATGAGCGACATGATGAAACTCCTGTCGGCGCGCGCGGCGTCGCCTATCGTGCGTATCCCGGCCGTCTCGAGCCGCGTGCGCGACGATCTGCCGACGGAGAACAGATTCCCTATGGGCAGCGGCCACATCTTTTCTTCTATCTCGTCGGGGAACAGAGAATGAACCCTGTCGGGTTTTTCGAGTTCCGAACCCATCTTTGCGAGTATCTTGTTCACGGACACGCCTACGTTGACCGTAAAGCCGAGCTTTCTCTTCATCTCGTCTTTGAGCCTGTGCGCGACTTCGAGCGGCGGGCCGAACAGAGCCTCGGATCCCGTGTAGTCGAGGTAACATTCGTCGATGCTGAACCTTTCGATGACAGGCGAATACCGTGAAAGCTCCTCGTACATCGCGTCGCTGTACCGCGCGTAGAGGTCGTGGTCGGGAGCGAACAACTTCAGCCAGGGACATTTTTTCAGGGCAGCCTGCACGGTCTCCCCCGTCCTGACACCGAGAGCCTTCGCAAGGTCGGACTTCGCGAGAATGATCCCCCTGCGCGTCTTGGGGTCGCCCGCGATGGCCGACTCGATACGCCGGATATCTTCGGTCTCGCCGTGTTTCAGCCGCTCTACGGCCGCCCAACTCAAATAGGCCGCGTTCGCGTCGATATGAAAAATAACGCTCATGTTTCCATTATACTACCAACAGACGATAGTCGTACGCCGCGCGCTATCTGTTCTCGATCAGTTCCCGATCAGTTCTCGTCTCCCCGACTTCGGAAGCCCTCGGGAGTATCTTCATTTTATCTTCTTTTACCGCTTTACGCGGGAGTCAACTTCATGTAAAATATGCGTAAAGTAATTAGTACAATTCGCTACGGGCGCGGTGGTTGGCGCGGTCGCCTGTGTGGTGGAGGAAAGAGGTAAAGCAGATCGAATGAGCGCGTTTGGAGTGAAGAAGAAGGAGGATGAATTCTACGTCCTGCTCAGGGAATTCTCGGGGAAGATTGTCGTGGTCAGCGAGACGCTTCAAAATCTCGTGAACGATTATACGGACGTCGAGGAGAAGGCGATGAGCCTGAAGCTGCTTGAGACGGAGTGTGACGTGATGACGCACAACATTCTCACGGCGTTGAACGGGTCGTTCGTGACGCCGTTCGATCGCGAGGATATCTACGAGATAACGAAAGGACTCGACGAGATAGTAGACCTCATGGAGGAGGTCGGCAGCCGCTTCCTCATCTTCGACGTGAAGGAGATGCGCCCGCCCGCTAAGGCCATCGCCTCGCTGATCGTCCAGTGCGTGAAGGAACTCGACATCCTGTTCAAGCATCTGCACGAGATAAAGAAGAACAACATCGCCCGCGAGCAGGTCATAGAGATCAACCGCATAGAGAACGAAGGCGACGTCATTTTCCGCACCACCACCTACGAACTTTTCAGCCACGAGAAGGATCCTATCGAGCTTGTCAAGTGGAAGCATATGTACGAGCAACTCGAAGCCTGCCTCGATGCGTGTGAGAACGTGGCGAACAACATCGAGGGAGTGGTAGTCAAATATGCTTAGCGGCATCGTTATCCTCGTCGTCGTCGTCGCCCTCTTATTTGAATTCATCAACGGCTTTCACGATACGGCCAACGCCATAGCCACCTCGGTCTATACCCGCGCGCTCACCGCGCGCCGCGCCATACTCCTCGCGGCCGTCATGAATTTCATCGGCGCGCTCGCGGGCGACAAAGTGGCGGACACGATATCGCACGGCCTCGTCAGCACGAGCCTTCAGGAGTACGTCATATTGTCCGCGCTGATAGGCGCGATTGTCTGGAATCTGCTCACGTGGTGGTGGGGCATACCCTCAAGCTCCTCGCACGCCCTCATCGGCAGTCTCATAGGCGCGGCTTGCGTCTACTCCATGAGCATGGAACACATCATATGGAGCGGCCTGTTGCAGAAGGTGGTGCTGCCCCTCGTCTGTTCGCCCTTTATCGGCATTCTCGTCGGCATGTCAGTCATGAGGATCGTGTTCAACGTCTTCGCGGGCTGGTCTCCGCACCGCGTCAACAGGCTGTTTTCACGACTTCAGATCCTCTCAGCCGCATTCGTCGCGTTCGCGCACGGCACGAACGACGCTCAGAAGACCATGGGCATCATCACGCTCGCCCTCATCACGGCGGGCGCCCTGCCTGAGGGCTCGGCTGTGCCCGTGCCCGTGAAACTCGCGTGCGCCGTCATGATGGCCGTCGGCACGTCCGTCGGCGGTTGGAAGATAATGAAGACGATGGGTCGGGGCGTAACAAAGCTCGAACCCGCAAGCGGCTTTGTGGCGCAGACCGCTTCAGCCGCCGTCATAGAAGTCATGTCGCATCTCGGAGCGCCCATCAGCACGACCCACGTCATCACGGCCGCCGTCATGGGCGTCGGCTCAGCCAAGCGCTTCTCTGCCGTCAAATGGGGCATAGCGCAGGACATCATCATAACGTGGGTCATAACGCTCCCCATCACAGCAGCGCTGGGAGGGGTCAGCTGTTTTATCATCGAGAAATTACTGCATATTATATAGGCTTATAGAGGCGGAATGTCCTACATCCTATTACTCATGATGGCGGAAACCGTGTCGTAACCGCGTCAGAATTCCGGAAGGTATATCCTCTCGCCGCCCTTGAGCGCCGACTCGTGCCCGAGGATGCCGGCCGCCGTGATGTTGGCCGACGTCGCCGCGTCGAGCAACGGCGCCCTGCCCTCCTTGATGGAAGCCACAAACTCCTGCACGAGATGGGGATGCGAGCCTCCGTGACCCGCGCCCTGTATGAAGGATACGTTGTCCTTGTTCAGAATGATCTCGCGCTTTGTGAACGGCTTCAGCTCATCGATGAGCCGTTCATCCGTGTCGGGCGCGAACACCCTGCGCGCGCTCTCGCCGCCCTCAAACAGGGCCGCGCCCTCGTCGGCTATCTGCTCCCATTCGTAAGCCATCTTCGTGCCGTAGACGTCGAAGCTCTCGCGGTACTGGCGCACGGTTTCGTAGAGCGAACGCGTAGCCTCGGCCACTATGTCGCTGTCCTTCAGCTTGATGGTCACGGTTTCGACGGGATAAGGCGACCCGTAACGCGACGCGAGGTCGTCCGAAAGCGTGCCCGAGCCGTGTCCGACGACGTAGTCCGCGCGTTTCCCGCTCACTATTATCAGCGGAGATATGGCGTGCGTGCCGTACCAGAACGGCGGGAAGCCGAGCCAGTATTCGGGCCAGCCCTCAAGCCCCATATCCTGCATGTGGCTGCCGCGCACAAACTGTATCTTTCCCAGCCTGCCCGAATCGGCGAGATCCTTCACGTAGAGGAACTCGCGCGTATACACGGCCGTCTCCATCATCATGTACACGAGTCCCGTTCTCTTCTGCAGTTCGCATATGTCCTTCAGTTCCCGAACAGACAGACCCATCGGTACGGTGCTCGCGGCGTGCTTTCCCGCGCTCAGCGCCCTTATCGTGTACTCCGCGTGTGTGGCGGGGGGTGTTATGATATGGACCGCGTCAATCCAGTCCTGAGCCAGGACGTCGCCAAAGTCCGTAAACCGCGCGTCCTCGGGAACGCCGAGTTCCTCGCCCGACACGCGCAGCCCATCCTCGTTCCGTTGACATATCGCAATCCTGTCCACGTCGGGATGGTTTTGATAAAGCTTGACGAATTCCTTGCCGAAATTCATGCCGATAACGGCCACGTTCAGTTTTGACATCTCTTTCCCTCCTGACTGTCCCTTCGTCGCGTTGACAATAGCATCTTCGCACTTTATTATTAATGTGTGCGCATGAGTTCATTTTACCACAAATGCGGATATGCCCGCCGGACTGCGCCGTTGTTCGGCAATCAGTTGGCGGAGCAATGACATCGGTTCGTTAGCCGCCTTTGCGGTTGGGGACGCGGCTCATCAAAACGGGACGCGACAACGGAAGAGAGGACGATATGGGGTTACTTGACGGCTGGCCGTTTCGCAGCAGGGAGGAGATGGAGAGAAAAAATCGCGAGTTTGACGAGCGTGTCATACCGCTCGGTCCCGAGCAGAAGGAACTCGCTCAGAACGTGCTCGCGAAACTTAAACCGCCGAAATCCCGCAACGACAAGAAGGAACTGCTCTTCGGCTATCTCGTGGGCAAGGACAAATACGTGCAGAACGGCAAGGGCGAGGACGGCATGGCCGCGATGTCGGCGGAACTGAAAAAGCTGAAATTCCTGTCCGACGAGGAGAACCGCATCATCAAG
>JAISZM010000163.1 GCA_031269205.1 Eubacteriales Family XIII. Incertae Sedis bacterium
CGCTCCCTGTCCTGCGGCACCTCGCCGTCGAACTCCTCGAGTAGCTTTCGCGCGAGATTTATGATGTTCGCGGACTTCGTGCGATACATGCCTATCGTGCGTATGACGTTCTCCACGTCCTCCCGGCGCGCGCCTGCGAGAGCGGCCGCGTCGGGCCAGCGCCGAAACAGCTCGGGGCTGACCTTGTTCACGCTCACGTCCGTCGTCTGCGCTGACAGCACGACGGCCACGAGCAGCTGGAACACGTTCACGTGGTCGAGCGCGCACTCCGCCTCGGGATAGGCGGCCGCGAGCGCGTCGAGCACGCGGATCATCTTCGGCTTTGTCAGGGTATCTCGCTTCATACCCGTTATTATACCTCGAAAACTTCCAGCGCTTATATCTGCCTGGTAAAAACGCGGGATAAGCCAGGCTCTCGATTCCCTGCTGTTCGCTGTAGGGGTAAGAGGCTTCAGGGAATTGAACCCCATCGCCCTCCCTGCTTTCCATCGTATATGGTATACTTGAGGGCAAGGAGAGATAATTAAAATGCCAAACGAAACACTTGATTTCCATAACGACCCCGAGGCGCGTGAAGCTTACCGCCATACGGCGTCGCACATCATGGCGCAGGCCGTGAAGCGGCTATGGCCGGACGCGAAGCTCGCGATAGGCCCCGCGATCGAGGACGGGTTCTACTACGATTTCGACCTTGAACACAAGCTCACGGAGGAGGATTTCAGAGCCATCGAGAAGGAAATAAAAAAAATTCTCAAGGCCAATTACCCGCTCGAACGCCGCGAGCTTTCGCGCGAGGACGCGCTGAAGTGGGCGGACGACAGCGGCGAACCTTACAAGCGCGAACTCATTGAGGCGCTGCCGGAGGGCGAAGCGATTTCTTTCTATGAGCAGGGGGAGTTCACGGATCTCTGCCGCGGGCCGCACCTTGCGTTCACGGGGCAGGTGAAAGCCGAAAAACTCATGAGTGTGGCCGGTTCCTATTGGCGCGGCGACTCGAACAACAAGATGCTTCAGCGCATTTACGGCACAGCGTGGCCGAGCCGCGAGGAACTCGACGCGTACATCGCCCGCATAGAGGAAGCGAAAAAGCGCGACCATCGCAGAATAGGTAAGGAGATGGGGCTTTTCATCCTCCACGAGGACGGACCGGGCTTCCCGTTCTTCCTCCCGAACGGCATGATAATAAGGAATGAACTCGAGCGGTTCTGGCGCGATGAGCACGCGAAGCGCGGCTACGCGGAGATCAGGACGCCGCTCATCCTGAACGAGGAACTGTGGCACACGTCGGGGCACTGGGATCATTACAAGGAGAACATGTACTTCACGAAAATCGATGAAGCGGACTATGCGATCAAGCCGATGAACTGCCCCGGCGCCATGCTCGTATACGCGAACCGGATGTACAGTTACCGCGACCTGCCCGTCAGGTTCGCCGAGCTTGGCCAGGTGCACCGCCACGAGATGTCGGGCGTACTGCACGGCCTCATGCGTGTGCGCACGTTCACGCAGGACGACGGCCACATCTTCATGCTGCCGGAGCAGACGGAGGATGAGATCATCAGGGTCATCGAGTTCACGGACTATATATACAAGCTCTTCGGCTTCGACTACCGCGTCGAGATATCGACGAAGCCCGAGGATTCGATGGGTTCAGAAGAGGACTGGGACAGGGCGACGGCCGCCCTCGTATCCGCGGCCGAGAAGAAGGGTGTGGAGTACGTCGTCAACGAGGGCGACGGCGCCTTCTACGGACCGAAGATAGACTTTCACCTGAGGGACAGCATAGGGCGCACGTGGCAGTGCGGCACGATACAGCTCGACTTCCAGATGCCCGGGCGCTTCGGCGTTACCTACGTCGGCGCGGACGGAAACAGGCACGTCCCCTACCTCATACATCGCGCCATCTTTGGCAGCATAGAGCGTTTCATAGGCATACTGACCGAGCACTTCGCGGGCAAATTCCCGCTGTGGCTCGCGCCCGTGCAGCTAAAGGTACTCACGGTCACGGAACAGTACAATCCGTTTGCCGGGAACCTCGCGAAGAGATTTGAGGACGCGGGCCTGCGCGTGAAGGTCGACGGCCGCAACGAGAAGATAGGCTACAAGATCAGGGAGGCGCGTAACGCACGTGACTCGTACATCGTCGTCGTTGGCGAGAAGGAGGCGAACGGCGCCGTGTTGCCCGTGCGCTCATCGAAGGAAGGCGAGCTTGGCGAGTTCACGACGGACGCGCTCATAGCCAAGCTCACTGCGGAGGTGGCTAGCAAGGCGGTGTAGCCCGGCGGCCGGGGAGACATGAGATCTTTGATAACAAGGAGTTACGATGAACACATTATTTAGTTGGCGGAGCAATAAATTCAGGCTGCGCGTGGTCGCCGCCGCGGTTCTTCTTATCGCGACGCTCGCGTTCACAACGGGATGCGCGGGCGCGCCCACCACCGTCAACGACGCCCCGCCCGATAAGAGTTTCATCGCGCGCGTCTCCATCGTCGGCGAGATATCGGACGTCAGCGACCAATACGCATCGTCGAACGACTCGTATCACCACGACTGGACGAATAAAACCATAGACGAGCTGATAAAGAACAAGCGCAACAAGGGTCTTCTGCTCTATGTCGACTCGCCGGGTGGCAACGTCTACGAGAGCGATGAGCTTTACCTGAAAATCATGGAGTACAAGGAAGAGACGAAACGCCCCGTCTACGTATACATGGGTCCCCTCGCCGCGTCGGGCGCGTATTACATCTCCGCTGGAGCGGACAAGATATATGCGAACCGCAACACCTGGACAGGCTCGATAGGCGTCATATCAGGCACGTATTTCGACGTGTCGGGCTTTCTGAAGAAGCACGGCATCACGGCCACCGACGTCACCTCTGGCGAGAACAAGGGCATGGGCAACTACTTCGCGCCGATGACGGACGAGCAGCGCGCCATCATTCAGAGCCTCGTCGACGAGGCCTACGAGCAGTTCACCTCCATAGTCGCCGAGGGTCGCGGCATGGATGCGGAGGCGGTGAAGAAGGTCGCAGACGGTCGCATCTACACGGCGAAGCAGGCCAAAGCCGGCGGGCTGATAGACGACGTACTCACGGAGAAGGAGGCCGCCCGCGCCATCAAAAAAGAGATGGGCGATGATAACCTGAGCGTGAGCGATATACGCTTCGTCCCCGCAGACGACCTCTTCGGGCTGACCGGCGCCGACCCCTTCTCGCTACTTGGCTTCAGCCTAGGCTCGCTGTTCGGACTTACTCCGGACGAAGGGCTGTCCGGCGCGAGCGGCGCGCGGGCGGCGGATGATTCGGAACCGAAGGAAGGCGACGTCAGCCGCGTCCTCGACCTCGCGACCAAGGGCGACCGCATCCCTCTGAAATATCTGTACGAGGGATGATAGCAATAAAAGTCATAGGCGTATTCATCATCGTCCTCATCGGCTTTCTCGCGTGTAAGGTCGGGTGGCTTCCCATAAAATCGGCCGCTTACCTCTCAAGAATCGTCCTGTTCATCGCCTGCCCGTGCGTCCTGTTCCTCGCCATCGCGCGGCAGGAATATTCGCTCGAGAGCCTTTACACGATGCTGACGCTCATGGCCGTGTCCGTCGTTCTCTACGTGCTCTCGTACGTGATAGGCTTCGCTTTCTGTCGCCTGTTCCGCGTGCCGCGCGCGGACACTGGCATGTATGTGAACTTCTGCGCGACGCCGAACAACGGCTTCATCGGCATCCCCGTCGCGCTCGCCGTATTAGGTCAACCTGTACTGTTCATTATCGCCCTGCTGAACATGATGCAAGCGTTCTTCCTGTACTCGTATGGCACGTATCTGCTGCGGTCGCGTTCCGGTAATAAGGACGGTGGCAGAGCCGCGCCCACAAGCGTCGCCACCGCGTCCGTCCAGGATGCCGATACCGCCGAAAGCGGGGATGTCGGTAACATAGCTTTCGCGGAAGACGCGCCTGCCAATCGCGCGGGAAGCCTGAAACAACTCCTCAAAGATTTCTTCCTACCGCCCGTGATCGGCTGCCTCGCCGGCGTGGCGTTCTTCCTCCTTCGCATACCAGTACCCGAGGCTGTGGCCGACGTCCTTGAATCCGTCGGAGCCACGATGACGCCGCTCTGCATGATATTCATAGGGATACAACTGACCGAGAGCAGCCCGCGCAGGCTTTTCGCGAACAAACGGCTGCTTGCCGTGTCGATACTTCGCCTCATCGTCATCCCCGCCCTGTTCTTCGTCATCCTCCTGCCCTTGTATCTCATCGGCGTTCCGATGAGCATAGACTCGCTTCTTCTCAGCGCAATACTCATCAACTTCATGACGCCCATAGGCGCGGCTCTGCCTCCGCTCGCAGAGATTTACGGCGGCAGCGTCAAACTTGCGTCAGAAGGCGTCTTCCTGTCGACGCTCATCTCCATGTTCACGATCCCCATCATCTGCATTTTTCTCGGTATGCTATGAACGGAGCGCTGTAGGGGGGTGTCATGAGTGTCAATCGTAAGTACAAGGACAGTTTGTTCACAGATTATCTCGGCTCTCGGTTCCCTGCTGTTCGCTGCCGGGGTAACGATACGCTCGAGAACGTGCTGTACGGCGGCCAGCAGAACGACATCTCGTTTCACATATATCAGTCATTTCCTTGCGCATAACAGCGTGTACCATGTACAATCAATGAGAGCGTGAATAGGTCGGCAAAGAAAGGGATTGCGCGGCAGCCTTGATTGAGCGTTTGCGCCGCCGCGCGGCATGGTTCAGAGTGTGAAGAATATAAAACATAAGATACATGTAGTAATCGGCACCCGCCCGGAGGCTATTAAGATGGCTCCGCTCATTAAGGAACTCGAACGCCGCCCTGAGCAGTTTGAAGCGTCGGTCGTTGCAACCGGGCAGCATAGGGAAATGCTCGCCCAAGTACTCGATTCATTTGAGATCATTCCTGCGCATGATCTCGACATCATGCGGCACGGCCAGACGCTTGCGGACATCACCACCCGGGTGCTGAACGGAATGACTGAGTTGCTTCGCTTGGAGAGACCCTCCGCTGTCCTTGTCCACGGAGATACGACCACGGCCATGGCGGCCGCCATGGCGGCTTTTTACGAAGAGATTCCCATCGGCCATGTGGAGGCGGGTCTTCGGACCTACAACACGAGGGAGCCTTTCCCCGAGGAATTCAACCGACAGTGCATCGGTTCGATGGCTTCATATCACTTCGCGCCTACGGCACTCGCAGAGAAAAACTTGCTTGACGAGCACAAAGACCCCGACCGTATCATCGTGACGGGAAACACCGCGATTGACGCCCTCGCGCTCACGCTCCATGACGCCTATTCAACGCCGGATTTGGATTGGGTATGCGATGATCGTCTGATTCTCGTGACATGCCACAGGCGTGAGAATCTAGGTGAAAATATGCGGGCGATATTTACAGCGCTTCGTCGCATAGTCACGGATTATCCGGACACAAAGGTGATATACCCCGTACATTTAAATCCGAGAATACAGCAAAAAGCAAAGGACATACTTGGGGATTCTGACCGCGTCAGGTTGATTGACCCTCTGGCCGTGATTGACTTCCACAACTATATGAACCGCGCCTATCTGATCCTCACCGACAGCGGCGGCGTACAGGAAGAAGCTCCGAGCATGGGCAAGCCCGTGCTTGTCGCCCGCAACGTGACGGAAAGGCCGGAAGGCGTGGACGCCGGCACGCTCAAGATAGCCGGCGTGGCAGAAGAGGGGGTCTACGCATCGATAGCGGAACTGCTCGACGATAGCGCGCTCTACGAAAGGATGGCAGGCGCCAAGAATCCGTACGGCGACGGCCATGCGAGCGAACGCATCGCGGATTTTTTGTGGAAAACTCTCTCTATTACATGCTCGGGATGAGTGGAAGAAAGAAGCCCATGCGCTCATCGCGCCGTTTGCTGCCAGCGCCAGGAATCGATACACATTTCGTCGATGCCGCGCCGCGCTTTGAAGCCGAGTTCTTTTTCGGCGAGACTGGTATCGGCGTAGACGGTCGCGAGATCGCCGGGGCGGCGGGGATATGCGGCTTTCGACAATTCCTTGCCACAGGCCCGCTCGAAAGCAGCAATGATCTCTTTCACGCTGGTTCCTTTGCCCGTTCCAATGTTGAATGCCCGGACATTCAAATCCTTCAGGCGCCGCTCTTTTTCATCTGTCGCGCTTGAGTTTTCAGTCAGAGACGCAACGCTGCAGGCATCCTTCTCCGTGATTTCCTTTTTATTATCCCGGTCTATCATTCTCCGCAGATATTCCATCGCAACCAGGTGGCCTTCCGCGAGATCCATCACATGGATGTAATCACGCACCCCGGAGCCATCGGGGGTATCGTAATCGTCGCCAAATATTCGTATTTCGGGGAGATCGCCGGCGGCGACTTTGGCTACGTATGGTAATAGGTTGTTCGGAATTCCCTGAGGTTCCTCACCGATCAATCCACTCTCGTGCGCGCCTATAGGATTGAAATATCTGAGCATGATCACGCGCCACGCATGATCGACGGCGCCCATGTCCGTGAGTATGCGCTCTATTATGACCTTTGTCCAGCCGTATGGATTCGTAGCGCCGAGGGGATAATTTTCATAGTAGGGTACGGGGTTATCCTGCCTATACACGGTCGCGGATGAGCTAAAAATCAGGTTTTTCACATCAGAGGCGTTCATGGCTTTTAGCAGATTGATGGTTCCCGTCAAATTATTATCGTAGTATTCCAGTGGTTTTTCGACGGATTCGCCGACGGACTTGATTCCGGCGAAATGAATGACGGCGTCGAAATCATATTTGTTGAAAACCGTTGCTACGGCCGCTTCGTCCGTCAGGTCGACCTCTTCACAGATACAGGATCTGTCGGTTATTTTCTCTATGCGGGCAGGTACGTCTCGTTTGCTGTTTGAGAAGTTGTCAAGCAGTACGACATCGTAACCTCTGTCCAAGAGTACGACGGCGGTGTGGCTTCCTATGAATCCGGCGCCACCGGTCAAAAGTATTGTTTTATTATCAGAGCGGCTTGCATCGCGATTGGCCATAAGTAAGTCGGTGACGTTGTCGTCAATACTCCTCTCCGGAATCGTACGGTTCTCTATCAATTAATATGTATCATATCATCATTCGATACGCCTTACAATCTGATCCCTTGTCCATTTTGGCTTCCTCACGTACCCTAAAGTACGCTCCGGTGAGCCAAAGCTTTGTATTAGACTCGGCTACGCCTCGCAGCTATCGCCCTCAGAACCCGATCTGAACAAAACTAGCGCGGCAACTGAATAGTTTCGATTTAACCACCAAACAGTGACAAGAAATTTATAACCGATGTAAAGCCCCTGTAACCGCGGCGCGGCCGCGAAGATATAATATGATATAAGGTGAGCAAGCGCGCTGTGACAGGCGAACCTGTGACCGCTCGCGAGGTAGCATGAACGACGAAGGCGAAAACTTTTCACACGTAGCTGATAGCGAGAAATGAGGCAAAAATGGCGATATTCAAAGGCTCGGGCGTCGCGGCCGTAACCCCCTTCAAGGGTGGCAAGGTCGATTTTGAGCGTTACGGCGGACTGCTCGATTGGTTCGTGGAGGCAGGCTCGGACGCCATCATCAGTTGCGGAACGACGGGCGAGGTCTCGACGCTGACGCAGGCTGAGCAGATCGAAACGATACGCTTCGCCGTGGAGCGCGTGGCCGGGCGAGTCCCGCTCATCGCGGGCGCGGGCAACAACGAAACGGCCGTAGCCGTGAGCAACAGCGAACTCGCGCAGAAGGCGGGCGCGGACGCGTTGCTCGTCGTCACGCCGTACTACAACAAGGCGTCGCGACGCGGACTCATCGAACACTTCGGGACGGTCGCGGCGTCCACGGATCTGCCCGTCATTCTGTACTCGGTCGCCTCGCGCACGGGAGTGAACATCGCGCCCGACGTTTGCGAGGAACTCGCGGAGATCCCGAACATAGCCGGGATCAAGGAGGCGAGCGGTGACATCTCGCAGATTGCGGAGATCGCGCGCGTCACGCGAGGCAAGGGTTTCGACATATGGTCGGGCAACGACGACATGATCGTGCCGCTCATGTCGCTCGGCGGCGTGGGCGTCATATCGACCGTGGCCAACATCATCCCGAAGGAGACGCACGATATGTGCGCGGCGTGGTTCGACGGCGACTTCGCGAAGGCGCGCGATCTGCAGTTGTGGATGAATCCGCTCGTAAACGCCGTATTCATGGAGGTCAATCCGATCCCGATCAAAGCCGCTCTCCACCTCATGGGAAAGGTCCTCTACGAATACCGTCTGCCGATGTGCCCGATGGAGGACGGCAACTTTGAAAAACTGCGGACGCTGATGGAGGGTTATGGGCTGATTCTCCCGTGATTTTAGGAGTATGTTAAGATAGTAGGGCAATAATGACGCTGCGGTGATAGCGCCGTATGGGGAAGGATTTGAATGTGAAAAACTTTTCACACGCCGCGTTAGCGGAAATGAGGCAAAATATGAATGAAGGAAATGAAAACTCTCGCCTTGACGACAGAAAGACGCGTTGGTTTCGCGGCCGGGCAGTCCGCGTCTTTGCGCTGACGGCCGCGCTCATAGCGACTCTCGTTATCGCGCCGGAGTATTCGCTCCTTCATCCCTTGCAGGCGCACGCAGCCCCCGCATTCATGGCGACGGCGGGTAAGCCGAGCCTTTCGACCATCTACGTCACAAAGGGAACATCGATCATGATCAAAGGACGCTACCTTGCGAAGGGCGACAAGGTAAAGTCGTATACGTCCTCGAAGAAATCCGTAGCCACGATCAGCGAGAAGGGCAAGCTCAAGGCGAGGAAAGCCGGCAAGACCACGGTCACGCTAAAAACGAAAAAGGGCAAGAAGGACACGATCAAAGTGGTCGTCGTGCAGAAGGCCGTTCCTGCAAAATCCGTGACGATAACCAAGTCGAAGTCGATCAACGTGAAGCAGGTCGCGCGTCTGACCGTCAAGACCAAACCTACCAAATCCACCTCCACCGTCAGGTGGAGTTCCTCGGACAAGAGTATCGCGACCGTCAATGCGGCAGGTTACATCACTGGCAAGAAGGTTGGGAAGGTCACGATCACGATGAAAACATCGTCGGGGAAAAAGGCGACGTGCAAACTGACGGTCAAGGATCCGGTGACGATCTCGGCGAAGAGCGCGAGCGTGCGCGTCGACAGACCGGGACGGCTGAAGCTCACGGCGACGGCGCCGAGCGGGATCATCATCTGGTCCAGTTCGGACGAATCTATCGCTACGGTCAAGGACGGCGTCGTGATCCCGGGAAAGGTGGGCGCGGTCGATATCATAGCGACGTCAAAGGCGAGCGGTACGACGGCCAAGTGCCGTGTTACGGTCGTTCCGCACATTGCGGCCGAGGGGATCAGCGTTTCCCCTTCGGAGAAGGCGATAAAATCGGGTAAAACGACGACGCTGAAGGCGACCCTTGTGTCGTCCGTCGACGGCCAGGAATCCAACGACGACATCACGTGGTCGAGTTCAAACACGAAAGTCGCAAAGGTGAGCGATACGGGGGTCGTCACGGGCGCCAACTACGGGGTTGCAAAGATCACGGTCGCGGCGGAGAGCGGGCCGACGGCTGTGGCGGAGATAACCGTGAGTACGGTCAAAGCCAATGATAGCAAGGTCGTCGTCACCCCGGGCATGAAATACAAGACCCGGTTCACGTTTTATGGCTCATCGAAGGGCGTCACGTATTCGTCGAGCAACAAGAGCATCGCTACCGTGACGTCGTCCGGCGAGGTTCAGGCGAACCTGCGCGACAAGAAGACCGGCAAGGCGAAGGAGGGTACGGTCACCATCACGGCAAAGGTGAAGTCGGGTGAAAAAGCTACGATGAAGGTCGTCGTCAGGGACGAGCCGACCATCGTCGACGTCTCCAAATGGCAGGGCAACATAGACTGGGCCACGGCTTCAAAGTCGATAGATCTCGCGATACTGCGCGTCATCTACGGGACGGACGTCTCCATCGAGGGTAAATACACGAGCTACTCGAACAGCTGCAAGAAGTACGATGTGCCTTTCGGCGTCTACGCCTACGTCAGGTACAAGTCGAAGTCGGCCGCCGAAAACGAGGCGACGAAATTCTACAATCAGGCCGTTTCGGGGGGGCGCGAGCCGCTGTTCTTCGTCGTCGACGCCGAGGATTCGTACATAACGCGCGCGAACACCGAGGCGTACATAGCCAAACTGCGCAGTCTCGCGAAAGAGGACGGCATAGAGAGACTGAAGATAGGCGTATACGTGGGACACCATCTGTACACGAAGATGAACCTAAATCTCGTGACGGATCTTGATAACGCGAAGACTCCGGATTTCGTCTGGATACCGCGCTACAACACGAACATAGGGGCGCGCACCTCGACCATGTCCGAGCCCGATTACCCCTGCGATATCTGGCAGTATTCGAGCACGGGCGGCATCCCCGGCATCAGCGGCAACGTCGACATGAACACACTGACCGACACGGACGGCGACTGGCTCACGGAAAAATCCACGTTCGATTTCAAATGGCTCATCGCCGGATCGGAAGCGAAATGAGCGCGCCGGATGTGAACACCGCAGCCGTGGAAGATGGGCGACCCGCGTCCGGCGCGTCCGCGGCATCTGAGGGAGGGCAGTGCCTCGCGGGACTGAACGCCGCGACCGCGGAGGAGCGTCTTGCGGCCTTGCGCGAGCTAGCGTCGTCTGAGGTGGCCGACGGGGCGTCGGCGCCGCCCGCTTCAGGCTACGTCAACAATCACATCCATACGATATACAGTTTCTCACCCTATTCGCCGACGAAGGCCGTATGGCTGTCGCGCGCCTCGGGACTCAACGTCTCGGGCATAGTCGATCACGACTCCGTAGCGGGCGTACGCGAGTACCGCGAGGCGGGACGAACGCTCGGCTTTCCTACGACGGCGGGGTTTGAACTGCGCTCCGACCACACGGGAACCGCGCTCGGTTCGAGGCGTACGAACAATCCCGATCAGGAGGGCGTCTCGTACATGACATTCCACGGTCTGCGCGACTCAGCCATAGACGCCGTAGCGGAGTTTCTGCGGCCCGTGTCCGCGGCTCGCGGCGAGCGCAACCGCGCCATGTGCGCGCGGCTCGCGGACATCTCCGGGTTATCGCTGGACTACGACGCCGATGTGTTGCCGCTGTCCCGGTCAGCGGAAGGAGGCGCGGTCACGGAGCGCCATCTTCTCTGCGCGCTCTCGCTCACGGCGATACGGCAGTACGGCGGCGCGCTGTTCGATTTTTTCGTCGACCGTCTGTTGTTTGGTCCCTCGGACAGAGACAGATTAAAAAAATCGTGGGAGACATCGGCTTATAACGGGAGCGCCCGCGCGGCGGGAGCGCCCGGCGCCTCCTGTCCCTACGGCGACGACTTCTTCCTCTACGATCTGATCGGCGTGCTGAAGGCCAGTCTCGTAGAGAGCTTCTACCTACCCGCGGGTCCGGTCGAGTGTCCTCCGCTACCCACCCTCGTCGAGTTCGCCGTCGCCCACGACATCATCATCACCTACCCCTACCTCGGCGACGTGACGAATTCGGTCACGGGCGACAAGAAGGCTCAGGAGTTTGAGGACGGTTATCTGAGCGAGCTGTTCGGAATACTGCATGGACTCGGCGTCGGCGCGATTTCGTACATGCCCGCGCGCAACAGCAGGGAACAGATAGAGCGCGTTAGGACGCTCGCGGATCGGTACGGTATGCTGCAGATCAGCGGCGAGGACGTCAACTCTCCGAGACAGCCTTTTATATCGGAGGCGAGCAAGGATCCATGGTTCGCAAACCTGCGCGAAACCACATGGAAACTCGTCGAGCACGAGAAGGGTGAGATAAACATGCTCCACATGATGAAAGGGAGGGCAAAATGAATTTCAGAGGACTCATCGCGATGTCGCGCAGATACGGCGCGGACAAGGACTATGTCCTTGAGGGAGGCGGCAACACCTCGCACAAAGAGGGTGGCGTCATGGCCGTCAAGGCCTCGGGAAACGCGCTCGGCGGCATAGGCGAAGAGGGCTTCGTCCTGATGGATACGGCCAAGCTCCGCGCGATGACAAAAGCCGACTACCCCGAAGCCGACGACGAGCGTGAGGCTTGCGCGATCAAGGATATGATGGCCGCGCGCGTCGAAGGGCAGGGCGAGAAACGCCCGAGCGTAGAGTGCATTCTACACGGCCTGTTTGAGCAGGACTACGTGTTGCACGTCCACCCGGCGCTCATCAACGGCCTGACCTGCGCGGCGGGCGGCGCCGAAGCGGCGGCGGAACTTTTTTCGGACATGCACGAGGAACTTCTGTGGATGCCGCTGACGAAGCCGGGCTTCATACTCAGCAAAGCCTGCGCCGACGCCTTCGAAACGCACGAGAGGAAGTACGGCGTCTGTCCCAAGGCGTTGCTTCTGCAGAACCACGGCGTATTCGTCGCGGAAAGCTCGACCGCGGAGATAGATGAAATCATGGCGGATATCGTCGGCCGCGTCAGGTCGCGGATAGAGCGTGAACCCGATTTTACAAAAGGGGCTCGCAAAGCGTTTCCGCCCGTCGGAGTCGGAAGCGGAGTCGGAAGCGACGCGCCGGCGCCGGGGTTCGCGCCTGACGAAGCTGCCGCAAAGTCCATCCCCGATAGCGCGACGCAAATCGCAGCAGCCCTCATCGACTCCTATGCGGAGGACGCCGGGGCATACGCCGTCTTTGTCACGAACGCGGAACTGGCCCGCCTGACGGCCTCAAAGGACGCCGCCGCACCCCTCATGCGCCCCTTCACCCCCGACCACATAGTATACGACAAAGCCTATCCTCTGTGGCTGGGCCGCGACGATCACGCCGCAAGCGTCGCCGCCGCTTTCCGCGCCTTCACCGACGCCCACGCCTTCAAACCCAAGGTGGCGCTCGTTGAAGGCTTAGGCGCCTTTGCCCTCGGACTCTCCGAGCACGAAGCGCAGGCCGCCGCCGATCTGCTCGTAGACGCCGTGAAGATATCGGTATACAGCGAGTCCTTTGGCGGCCCGTCGCCGTTGCCGGACGACTTCACCGCATTCATATCAAACTGGGAAATAGAGTCCTACCGCCAAAAGCGCTCATTCGGCTGAATGCCGCTCCCGGTATCCTCGCGGCGTCATGCCCTGGCGCCTCTTAAATACGCGGTAAAAGTAGCTCGTGTTCTCGTAGCCGACGGCCGGTATGATCTCCTCGACCGGCGTCTTCGTCTCGCGCAGCAGGAACTCCGCCTGCGCCATCCTCCGGTTCAGCAGTATCTCCTTGAACGACCTACCCATCTGCCTGCTTATCATGCGACTCAGCTGATACAGCGGCAGCCGCGCGCGTTCCGCGTATTCGCTGAGCGACGCCTCCGTGTAGTTGTCCTCGATATACCGCAGCACATCCATCACCACCGTATGCTCGTAGCCCGCGCTGTCCGCCGGCACGTGGCTCAGCTTATCCGTATTGTTTAAAAGATGTTGGAATAACAATCCCATCGTGCTTTGGTTGATGCTGTTCTGATAGTTCTCCTTGTTTGTCAGAGACCAGATGAGATTCTCCGCGAGGTTCTTGACCGTCAGCACGTCTCCCGTACGGAAGTGCAGATAGCTCACGCCCGATCCGTTCGCCGTCATGGATCCCGCGATGAAATTCCCGAGAAGGTTCTCGCCCTCCATCGTCGGAAGAGCCTTGTCGAAGAACTTGGGAAGGATGATGAAATTGACGGCTATGTCGCCCTCGTCGGCTGGGAGTATCTCGTGTGCCGCGCCGCGCGAGATGAAGAGGAATTCCCCCGGCTTCAGCGTGACGCGGTGTTCCCCCTCGACGATATGGGTCGTCGTACCGCTGTACATATAGACGATTTCCACATAATTGTGCGTATGAGAGGGGAAGTGAATAAATCTCGTATGAGTGCGCACGACGATGAGCGAACCCGGCGGCAACAGTTTACGCGCGTTCACGACGAAGCCCGACTCCGTGGAGTATATGTCCCTGGACACCTCGACCGATCCGTCCAATATCGCGCGTTCCTCGTCGGATATCTTCATCAATTTTCTCAACAGTTTCTGTTCCATCGGAGGGCGTTTTCCTTTCGCTCCTATGATACCACATCCACAACGTTATGCAAATAAGGACGGTAAACTTGCAAACGATGACATTACGCACGGACGCGGGCGTGCATATAATATGTTTGCAAGTATGCGGAGAAGGCGGCGAGCGGGCCGCTGTGGAGGAGATGCCAAAATATTATCTGGCAGTTGATATCGGCGCTTCCGGAGGCAGGCATTATGCGGGCCATCTGGAAGGAAACGCTTTGAGAATCGATGAGATACACCGTTTTGCCAACGGCCCGGAACACGATGGACAGAGCCTCGTATGGGATTCCGAAGGCATATTCGATGAGATACTCACGGGCATGAAAAAATGCCGCGAGGCGGGCGTCGTTCCCGTCAGCGTCGGTGTGGACGCCTGGGGAGTCGATTACGCGCTTCTCGACAAAGACATGAAAAGGATAGGCAAGAGCTACGCTTACAGGGACAGACGCACCGTGGGGATGGACGCGAGGTTCGACGAGACCATGGCTCCTGGGGAACTCTACGGGCGTACGGGCATACAGCGTATTCCTATCAACACACTCTATCAGCTCATGGCGCACATGGACAGGGAGCCGGGCGATTTTGATATCGCGAGGCGTCTGCTCATGCTGCCGGACTATTTTCATTTCCTCCTCGCCGGGGAGATGTGCTCTGAGTACACTGACGCCACCACGACCGGACTCGTCAACGCTTTGACGAAGGACTGGGACGACGCGGTGATGTCCGCTGCGGGAATACCGAGGCTTTTGTTCAACGAGCTGCATCTTCCCGGCACACGATTGGGTAAGTTGAGAAGAGATATCGCGGACGAGATTGGATTCTCCTGCGACGTCGTGTTGCCGTGTACGCACGACACGGCGTCCGCCGTCGCGGCCTTGCCCGACGCGCGGGCGGACGGGAAGAACGGTCCGCTCTATGTCAGCTCGGGTACGTGGTCCCTGTTCGGGTGCGAGAGCGACGAACCCCAGCTATCCGAAAAGAGCCGCGTGATGAATCTGACAAACGAAGGCGGGTACGGTTACCGCTACTGTCTTCTGAAAAACATCATGGGATTGTGGATGATACAGTCGGTGAGGCGCGAGATTGCTCCCGGCATGAGTTTTGACGAGATCGCCGCCGCTGCCTCCGCGGCTGTCATAGACGGGAATGTCGACTGCGAAGACGCGGCGTTTCTGTCGCCTGACAGCATGTGCGGAGCCATAAGGGATTGGCGCTGCGAGAGAGGACTCCGTGAACCCGAAGGTGTAGGCGAGACGGCGGCCGTGATATACGCGGGCCTCGCCGATTCCTACGCGGCGAACGCCACGGGGCTTGCGGACGTCACGGGCAGGCAGTTTGAGGATATCTACATCATAGGGGGCGGGTCGAAGGATGATTATTTGAATGGACTCACCGCCCGGGGGACGGGCATGACCGTACACGCCGGTCCGGCCGAGGCGGCGGCTATAGGCAATATCCTCGTCCAGATGATCTCCGACGGCGAGTTCAGTGATTTGAGCGAGGCGAGAAGGTGCGTAGCGGATTCGTTTGAGATCAAGAGGTACGAAGGAGGGGACGCCGATGCGGCCAACTGACATGAGCGCGAAGATACAGGCGAACTACGAAATGGCCAAAGAAGCCTACTCCGCCGCGGGCGTCGACGTGGACAAGGCCGTGGAGACCCTCGGGGATTACCGCATATCCATGCACTGCTGGCAGGGTGACGACGTCATGGGCTTCGACCACGACGGTCCGCTGACGGGCGGCATCCAAACGACGGGCGACTATCCGGGCAGGGCGAGGACACCCGATGAACTCATGTCCGATCTCGACAAGGCGTACAGCCTTATAGGCGGCAGACACCGACTGAATTTGCACGCGAGTTACGCGATTTTCAAGAACGGTTTTCACGACCGTGACGCGTTAGAGCCTTCCGACTTCTCTGCGTGGGTGGATTACGCGAAGGATCGCGACCTCGGACTCGATTTCAACCCGACATATTTTTCGCACGAAAAGGCGCGGCAGTACACGATGTCTGACCCGGATCCCGCCATCCGCGATTTTTGGGTGGAACACAGCAAGGCGTGTGTCAGGATAGCGCGGTATTTCACCGAGAGCCTTGACTCACACTGCCTGCTGAACGTGTGGATACCCGACGGCGCCAAGGACATCCCCGCGGACAGGCTCGGCCCGCGCGAGCGCTTCGCCGAGTCAATGGACCGGATGTTGGCCGAGCCGCACGACAGAGACAAGGTGTACGTCTCGATCGAGTCGAAGGTATTCGGGATCGGTATGGAATCCTATACCGTGGGTTCCGCCGAGTTCGGATTATGCTACGCCGCGTCGCGCGGCATACTGCCGCTCATGGACAATGGCCACTACCACCCGACGGAGTCCGTCGCTGACAAAATATCGTCAGCCCTGTTGATCTTTGATAAAATAGCACTGCACGTCACGCGTCCCGTCCGCTGGGACAGCGACCACGTGGTTCGCTATGACGACGAGACGCGCGAGATAGCGAAGGAGATCGTGACGTGCGGAAGGGACAGGATACTCCTCGGCACGGACTGGTTCGACGCGAGCATCAACCGCGTCGCGGCGTGGGTCGTCGGTATGCGAAACTTCCAAAAGGCGTTGCTGTCGGCTCTGCTGACGCCAAGAGAGGAACACAAGCGTCTGCAGGACGAAGGCAGGTATACGGAATTGTTCATGAAGCAGGAGGAGTTGAAGACATTGCCTTTCGGCGCGGTATGGGATATGTTCTGCGAACGCTCGGGCGTACCCACCCGTGACGCTTGGTACAACGAGGTAGTCGCGTACGAGCGGGATGTATTGTCAAAGAGGGACGCAACATGAGAAAATATCTATGCGTGATCGAGGTCAAGGCTGAATGCCGCGACGATTATATCGCTCTTCACAAGGCGCCGTGGCGCGAGATGCTCGAGGCGATCAGAGACGCGGGCTACGTCAATGAGGCCATCTGGTACTACAAGAACCAGAGCATCATCTACCTCGAGTGCCCGGACGATACGACGCATGAGGAATGCGACGCGCGGCTCAGAGCCTCGGATGTCTGCAAGCGATGGGATGTGACGGTCTGCCCGTGGCTCGCGGCCGATCCCGTCATGGCGCCGAAGATATTCGACCTGAGCCAACAGCTCGGCGAAGGGCTGAAAGAAGATTGAGCCTGTCGCGGGAGACAGGCCATGTTATTGGTTCATTGATAGGAAACGTCAATGGTGGCGCGGCGCCCAAACGGCGCAGATGTTGTGGAGGAGTAATTGAACAGTAGAGAAAGGGTTCTGAGAGCTTTCAGGGTGAAGGAGGGAATGCCGGATCGCATACCCGTCCAGTTCGATTTGTGCAGGTCTTTACAGGATCATTTTGCGGACGAACTCGGCCTCGAGTCAAAGTACACGAACAACCTGTTCGAGGACGTGACCTACAGGATCAGCGGCAACGAGATCAGGCTCGCCCTCGGGAGCGAGGTCGTCGTCGTCGGCGCTTCGGAGAGTGCGTCGTTCACGCCGGAGCGGTTCGACGACGGCACGTGGCTGAACGAATACAAGATGCGAATGAGGCAGGGCGACATATACGTGGAGGTCACGGAGTACCCGCTCGCGAGCGCGCGGACGCGCGCCGACATAGACGCTTACGAGTGGCCCGACGCGGGCGATCCGTCGCGTTACACGGACGCCGAGGAACTCATCGCAAAGTACGGGAACGACTACTTTATCATCGGCGACATCGAGGTCACGATACTCTCGCTCGCGCAGCAGCTCGTGGGCATGGAGAAGCTGCTTATGGACATGGCGCTCGAAGAGGAGTACGTCCCGTACCTGTTCGAAAAATGCGAGGCGTTCCAGACGAAGGTCGGACTTGAACTGGTGAAACGCGGCGTCGACGCGGTATGGGTCGGGGACGACTTCGGCTCCCAACAAAGTCTCCTGTTCTCGCCAGATATGTTCAGGCGCCTGTTGAAAGAACATTACACGCGCCAGGTGCGGACACTGAAGGCCGCCAAGAAAACGCTGATTGAGGACGCGCGGCATAGACCTGATCAGCGTGTCCATGAGTCTGAACTCGTCATGATACTGCATTCCGACGGAGCGGTGAAGATGCTGCTTGACGATATCAAGGACATCGGTTTCGACGTGTTCAATCCCGTACAGCCCGGTGTGCCCGGTCATTCTCCGCGCGAGATCGAGGACGAGTATGGCGACAAGTTCGCGTTCTGGGGCGGCATCGACCAACAGTACCTGATGCCGAACGGCTCGGACGAGGAACTCGAGGCCGACATCAAGGGAAAATGCGAAACGCTGGGGGAGGGCGGCGGCTACATGATTGCGCCCGCCCACATCATACAGTCTGACGTTTCGCCGGAGCGAGTGAAGTTTTTCATAGAGATGTGCAGAAAGCACGGAGAATACTGATGGAAGAGGTGCTCAGGCTCAAAAACATAGTCAAGACGTTCCCAGGGGTACTCGCGCTCGACGATATGAATTTCGACCTGAGGAAGGGGGAGATTCACGCCATATGCGGCGAGAACGGAGCGGGCAAATCCACGCTCATGAAGATAGTCACAGGCGTCTACAAACAGGACTCGGGGGAGATACTTTTGGGCGGCGAACCCGTCGTGTTCGAAGATCCGAACGAGGCTTTCGCGAAGGGCGTCGCGATCATCTATCAGGAGACGAGCCTCTTTGAGGAGATGACGATACTCGAGAACATCTTCCTCGGCCACGAATACGTGAAGAAGGTTGGTCCGCTCACCGTCATCGACTACGCGGGGATGAGGAAGGAGGCGCTTGAAATATTCAAGGTCATGGACATCGACCTCGATCTCGACGAGCGCGCGAAGAATCTCGGCATGGCGAGCAAGCAGATGGTGGAAATAGCGAAGGCGCTGTCGCACCACAGCAAGATATTCATTCTTGACGAGCCGACCGCGTCGCTGACGCAGCGCGAGGTGGAGGCTCTGTTCAATATCGTGCGCTCGCTCAGGGATCAGGGTGTCGCGATAGCCTACATCAGCCACCGGCTCGAAGAGATATTCGAGCTCTGCGACCGCGTCACGGTCATCCGTGACGGCAAATACATTTCGACGAAGGACGTCACGACTACAAACAAGGATGAACTCGTCGCCGACATGGTCGGACGCAGCATGGACAATTATTACCCGAAGGCCGACGTGGAGATAGGCGGCGAACTGATAAGGGTGGAGCGCCTGAATCAGGAAGGCGTACTGAGCGATATCAATTTTCATATCAACAAGGGTGAGATCGTGGGCTTCGCGGGACTTGCCGGGGCGGGACGCACGGAACTCGCGCTCGCGCTCTGCGGTTTTACGAAGATAGCTTCCGGGGATATCTACATAGAGGGTCGCAAGGCGAGGATACGCAATTACCGCGATGCGATGAACGCCGGTTTCGTGTACGTCTCGGAGGATCGCGGCAAGTTCGGCCTCGTCATAGAGATGAGCGTGAAGGAGAATATCACCATGCCTCAACTGCGCAACGTGAGCAGAGGCGTCTTTCTCGACAACGAGAAGGAACTCGCGCTCGCGGGACGCTTTATCGAGGAGTTCGACATCAGATGCCCGGAGCCGGATTTCCTGACAGAGAATCTGTCCGGCGGCAATCAGCAGAAGGTGTCCGTGTCGAAGGCCATCGCCATCGCTCCGAAGCTGCTCTTTCTCGACGAGCCGACACGCGGCGTCGATGTCGGGTCGAAGGCCGAGATACATGGCATAGTCAGCGCGTTGGCTCAGCGCGGCGCGACGATATTCATGATAAGTTCCGAGATGCCCGAGCTCATCGGCATGTGCGACCGCATATATATCATGAAGAATGGCACGATAGCGGGCGAGGTGAGCAGGGCTGAGGCGACGCAGGAGAAAATCCTGAAGGTCGCGTTGCACATGGACTGACGGGAGGTTTTTGGCATGGAGCAAACGTCTCTGAGACAGGCCCCTGACGGCAAGGGGAAATTCAAGAAAATGCTCACGACGGAGTTCTATCTCCTCGTGTTTCTCGTCGCCATCCTCGTGATGATGAGGATTGCGGCGCCGGACTTTTACTCGCTGAACACGATCATGACCGTGCTTAACTATTTCAGCTATCTGCTAATAGCGGCCATCGGCATGAACCTCATCATCATCACGTCGAATATCGATGTCGCGGCTGGCGCTATCATGTCCGTTGTGGCCATTGTCATCGCCTTTGTCGGTAAGACGGGCGCGCCGTTGCCTGTGTTCATGGCCGTGGGCATGGTGGTGGGTCTGGTTCTCTCGTGGGTGAACGGGCTTTTCATCACGAAGCTGAAGATACCGGCCATCGTCGCGACGCTCGCGACGACGCAGCTTTTCGTCGGGGCGTTGCCTCTGGTTGTCGAGGGTTCCATCTATGACCTGCCCGCGAGTTTCACCTGGCTCGCGTTCCGCGCGAAACTCTTCGGGGCGCTGCCCGCGAGCGTCGTGTTCGCCGCGGTCATAACCGTCGGGTTCATGCTCTTCATGCGCTACTCGAGATTTTCAAAAAAACTTTACGCGGTCGGCAACAACAAGTACGCCGCGACTTTGACGGGCATCAACGTGAACAAGGTGATGATACTTGCCTTCGTCATAGCGGGTCCGCTCTACGGCATAGCGGGTACGATCATCGCGACGGGCGGGCAGCGCGTCACGACCACGATGGCGAACGGGTTCGAGATGACGCTCATAGCGGCCGTCGTGCTCGGCGGCACCAGCATCGCGGGCGGCAGCGGAAAGATCATAGGGACCGTGCTCGGGGCTTTCATCCTGTCGCTTATCACCCCTGCGATGAACTACATCGGCATGAGTTCCGACTGGTCGGACGCGGTCATGGGCGGCATCATACTGCTCGCTGTCGTCGTCGCGTCGATCAGCACGCTTACGAAGAAAAAGAAGACGATTGTTGTTCCGGACGCGGTCGTGTCCGCGTCGGCGTCATCGTCGGGGGAGGTGAAGTAGCATGGCAGACGGCATGGAAACACTCGCGACGCCAAAGGTGAAAAAGAGGTTCGGCGTAAACTTCAATATCGCGCTCATCCTCATACTCATCGCGCTCATTGCTGTCATCGGGACGGTCAACCCGACCTTTGTGACGTACAATTACCTGATGGCGGTCGTAGTGAAGAACATCATGGAGATCGGTCTCATGGCGCTGCCGATGACGCTCATCGTCATCACGGCGGGCATCGATCTGTCCGTCGGATCGATCATGATATTCTCGGCTATCGCGGGAGGCATGGCTGCCGCGTCCATGGGCGACGGCATGGGAGTGATCGTCACTCTGCTGGTGGGCGCGGGCTGCGGACTCGTGAACGGACTCGTCATAGTGAAACTGAAAATCAACGCGCTCATAACGACGCTCGCGACATTTTTTCTGTTCCGCGGAATAGCGAAGGGCATCACTCACGGCGACAGCGTGTACTCGTACGACTTCACGACGTTCGCCGGCAACACGGACATAAAGGGCGTACCCCTCGTCCTCATCGTATTCATCGCCGCCGCGATCATCTTCACCTTGCTGTTGTCGAAGACGGGATTCGGGCGCAGTCTCTACGCGCTCGGGATGAACGAGAACGCGACGAGGTATTCCGGTATCAACGCGGACAGGACGCTGATCATCATCTACATCATCTCGGGCGTCGTCTGCGCGATCGCGGCCTTCTTCTATCTCGGTCGCTTCACGAGCGTCAAGTTCGACGTGGCGAACAGCATGAACCTGAAGGTGGTTACGGTCATCGTACTCGGCGGCACAAGCATCCTTGGCGGCGTCGGCGATATGAGGGGGACGATCATCGCCATCTTCATTATAGCCGTGTTGAACAGCGGCCTCACCGTCATGGACATACCCATCGATGTGCAGACGATCATACAGGGTACGGTTCTCATCATATCGCTCATCGTGTATTCGATACTCGGCGAGCGCGCGAAGAAGCGCCGCGTCATAGAGGTGAGCAAGGAGGACGAGCCGAGGCTCGTCGACAAGGCTCCGGCCTGATGTATCTTTTACGGCTCGCGGCCAGCGGTCTGTCGCAGAAGACACCTTGCCGCGCCGCGCGCCGTTTGAAGATAGGATAGGAAGGAAGTTATTGGAGAAGTTATAGAGGTAAAAGGTAGTTAAGTAAAAGGAGGAAGACATGATAAGGAAGAAGAGATTTACATTGGTATTGGTTATCGCTCTCGCGGTTGTGGTCGCTTTCGCGTTCGGCGCGTGCGGTGGCGGAGAACAGCCGGCCGAAGAGCCTCCGGCCGACACCCCAACCGAGGAACCCCCGGTGGAAACAGAGACGGAATCGGACGACGTGGAGCCGGCGGCGGTCAAGGTGACAATCGCGATGTTGCCGAAGTTCAAAGGTGAGAACTACTTCGATGCTGTCAAAGTAGGCGCTGAGGAAGCGGTTGCGGAACTGGTGGGCGAAGGCGCCGACGTGGAACTGCTCTACGATGGCCCTCCGCAGAACGACGCGACAAACCAGAATCAGGTCAACATCCTCGAGGGATGGATCGCTCAGGGCGTGAACGCGATACTCGTATCGCCGAACGATCCGACGGCCATCGCTCCCACGCTGAAGAAGGCGATGGAAGGCGGCATCAAGGTGCTGACGTTTGACGCGGACGCCGATCCCGACGCGCGCGACCTGTTCATCAATCAGGGTTCCTACGACGCCATCGGCAGCGGCATGGTCAAGGCCGTCGCGAGCAAGCTGACGGAGAAGGGCTACGGCCCGGACAAGACGGCCAATCTCGGCATCGTGTCGTCAGCCAAGACGGACGCCAACCAGAACGCGTGGCTCGACGCAATCAAGGCGCTCATAGCGACCGACGAGTATAGCTGGCTGAAGATCGCGAACGAGGAGACGGACGTCTACTATCCGGGTCCGGACGAGACCGAGACGCAGAAGCAGTCGGGTACGCTGATCTCGAGGATGGGCGACGGCGCCGACCAGATCCAAGCGGCCATCGGCCTGACCTCCATGGCGACGCCGGCGCTCGGCGCGCAGTACGAGTCCGCGGCTTCCAAGCCGGATGCGACGAAGGTCACGATGACGGGCCTCGCCACACCGAACGCCCTGAAGGATTACATCAAGAACGACGCTAATCCGCTTGACACGGGCGTCCTCTGGAACTGCATGGATCTCGGCTATCTGTCTGTTGAGGCCGCGTATCAGTACGCGTCCGGAACGATAACGCCGGAGTCGACCACGATGACGACTTCGCGCCTCGGAGAGAGAGAAATCGCCGACAAGGTCATCCTGCTCGGAGATGCGCTCATCTTCGATAAGGCCAACATCGACGAGTTCAACTATTGACGGAGGAGCCGGTTCGGCAGGATCGGTTTATCCGCTCATCGAAGGGCGCCCGTAAACAGGGCGCTCTTCAGTATAGTGTATCCGGCATGGACGACGACCTGGCGGTGGAAGTCCGCTCCTCCTCGATTTTTCGTACAATCCGTACTAAAAAGTTCGACATAAATCGCTCCAAACGTCCGATTGAAAGCGCGTGGCATGGATTGTTTTTGTGATAAAATCGATAACAGCCTATAGTAGTCTTTGGTGTTTAAGGAGGTGAGTTATGGCGAATATGCAGGAATTGTATGACGCAAGACTGAAGAGGGTCGCGGACGCGGTTCAGCTTATCGAACCTGATCGGGTGCCGATCGTGCCGGTATTTCAGGCTTTCCCGGTGTATTACGCGAGGGAAAAGACGAATGTGCAGTATACCATCAAGGATCTGTTGGAAGACTGGAACAAGACCGCCGACGTCTATGACGTCTTCTACGAGCATTTTAAACCGGATCTCGGTTGGGATCCGATCTTGTTTTTTCCGACTCCGTATATGGAGAGTAGCGGCATCACTTGGTTCAGGTGGCCGGGCAAGCATTTCGACGATACCATGACGATGTACCAGTACATCGAAGGCGACTATATGAAGGCCGACGAGTATGTCGAAGCGACGCGTGACCTGACGAAATTCATGATGAACAAATGGATACCGCGCAGTTTCGCGAATCTGCAGGGCATGGCGAAGATCGACTTCCGCAACGCGATGTGGTTCGGCCATATGGGCGAGTTTGCCGCCTTCTCCGACCCGGAGGTCATCGAGACGTTCGAGACGCTCGTCAAGACGGGAAAGGTGCTGCTTGACTGGTTCACCTTCCTCGGCGGGTATCAGGCGCGCATGAAGGAGAAGTTTGGCATTCCGCCGCTCTACGCGAGTTTTGCCTACGCGCCTTTCGACATGATAGGCGACAGTATGCGCGGCACGACCGAGATACTCATGGATATGTACGACCGTCCGGACGAACTCCTCGCTATGCTCGACGTCGTGACGGACAACGCGATAGCGGACACGATAGCGGGTAGCCAAGGCAAGGCTGTCCCCTACGTCTATTGGTGGCTGCACAAAGGCGTCGACGATTTTATGTCGAACAAGCAGTTCGAGAAATTCTATTGGCCCTCGCTGCGCAAACATATACTGGGCGTCATTGACGCGGGCTTCACTCCCGTGATCTACGTCGAGGGCGCGTACAACAACCGTCTCGAATACCTGAAGGAAATCCCTCCGAAGAAGGCAGTCTTCAACTTTGAGTACACCGACATGGCCACTGCGAAGAAGGTGCTCGGCGGGCACTCGTGCATCGCCGGCAACGTGAAGGCATTCACGCTCAGCTACGGCTCGAAGGAGGACACGGTCAACGAGGTCAAGCGACTCATCGACACCTGCGCGCCCGGAGGCGGATACATCCTCGATACAGGGACGATGGTCGACGACGCGAAAGTCGAGAATATCGAGGCGATGTTTGAAACGGTAGAAACTTACGGCAGAAGATAGGGCGCGGTCGGTTGCGCGGCGCGCAACGGGGAGTTCCCCTCGCCGCTCTGTTATCTGTTATATGGTATAGCCAGAGAGTGTCTGTCAGGCGCGTTGAAGCGTAAGGCGTGACAGAGACAACCTTTATGAGGCAAGAAGGGAGAAGGACAGCATGGATTTTCAGGAACTTATCGAATCGGTGAAGAAGGGCGACGCGAACACTGTGGCCACCTTGGTGCAACAGGGTCTGGACGAAAATGTGGATCCGCAGAGCATCCTCGACGATGGTCTGCTTAAGGCGATGAACGAGATTGGCGTGAAGTTCAAGAACAACGAGGTCTTTGTCCCCGAAGTTCTTATCGCGGCGCGCGCGCTGAACGCGGGTACGGCGGTGCTCAAGGAGAACAAGGTCGGCGATAACTCCAATTCGGCCGGCAAGGTTATCATCGCGACCGTCTCGGGCGATCTGCACGATATAGGCAAGAATCTCGTGAAAATGATGATGGAGAGCGTGGGCTTCGAAGTCATAGACCTCGGTGTGGACGTGACCGCGGACAAGATCGTAGAGGCTGTTAAGAGCAGCAACGCTGACATCGTGGCTCTGTCCGCGCTTCTGACTACGACGATGGCGTACCAGCGCACGGTCGTTGAGGCACTGAAGGAAGCCGGCGTACGCGACAAAGTGAAGGTCATGATAGGTGGCGCGCCCACGACACAGGCGTTTTGCGACGACATAGGGGCTGACGGGTATACGGCCGACGCGCCGAGCGCGGCCGACAAGGCGCGCGAACTGCTCGCGTGATTCTCGCGCGAGCGCGGCGTTACGGTTGCCCGATATCCCCGTTGCGGAATGCCGTCAGGTAGTTCATGCTGTAGTTGTCCTTGCCGAGCAGAGCTTCGGTGGCGAATATGGCCGCGCGCATATCCTCGGCGGTCGGATCTATGATTGCGCTGTCCATGCCGGTGGACATAGCCAGCGTCAGGAACACCCTGTTGATTGATCTGCGGTAGGGCAATCCGTAGCTGATATTGCTCAGTCCGGATGTGATGTGTACGTCGGGATACCTTTCTTTGATGATACGCACCGCGTCGCCGAAGCTCGCGAACGCGTCGCTCGTCGTCGCGAGCGTCGTGACGAGCGGATCGATAAAGAGGCGCTCCTGCGCAATTCCCATCGCCGCGGCCTTCTCTATGATGTCGCCGGCAATCGTCGCTTTGATTTCCGGGTCGGTCGGTATGCCGTTCTCGTCGTCGCACGTGAGAGCTACGACACTCCACTCCGTGTCCGCTATCACGGGGAAGAGTTTCTCGCATTTGTCGCCCTCGCCGGAAACCGAGTTGATGAGTCCGGGTTTTTTCGCGAGGGGAATCATGTCGATGATGGTCGATACGTCCGAACTGTCGATCGACAGGGGAGTATCGGTCGTTTCCTGAATGATCCCGATCAGCCATTCCAGCGTCTCGTGTTCGATCCCCGGATCGGTACCCGCGCATACGTCTATGTAGGCGGAGCCGTACTTCGACTGCTTTTCCGCAAGTTCCCTGATGAAGCCGTCGTCCTTATCCTCGATCGCTTTGAGGGTAGACGGAATAAAGCCGTTGATTTTTTCGCCGATAATTATCATGGTAATTCCTCCGTTCCTTTCATGTGGTTTGCGCTGTTCCCGGGCAGTCTTTGGATACGGCGCGACTTTGGTGAACCCGCCTAGATATCCAGGTACGAGTCCGCGTACAGCGAACGATTCATTATTATCTCCGCTGTCTTGATCGTGCCCATGAGACGCTTGTCGTTCGGGTTCAGTATGGCCGATGTCAGGCCACACTCGATGGCCATAGCCGTCAGTACGCTATCCACTATCGGACGCACTTCCTTCGGCATACCGTTGGACGCGTTCGAGAGTCCGGCCGTCGAGTTGAGTCCCATGTCGGAGAGTTGCCTGATGAACTGGAGGTACTCGACCTGTTTTTCCTGCATTCCCTTGATCACAAGCGTGAGCGGATCAAACCAGAGATCGCTGGGTTCCATGCCGAGTTCCATAGCGTGCTCGAGCATCTCCTGACAGTATTGCATACGTTCGTCATTATCGCGCGGTACGCCCTGCTTGGAACAGAGAGCGATGGCTATCGCGTCGTTTGCGGCCGCAAGATCGATATAGTCGAGTCTGTCGCCGGCGTCCGCGGAGTTGACGATGGGCTTGCCCTTTGTGCGGTCGTAGACGGAGATGCCGGCTTCGATCGCCTTTCGGTTGGCCGTGTCGAGCGCGAGCGGTACGTTGTCGAGGTTCTCCTGCAACAGTTTGACGCCCCATTTCATGATGTCCTCGCCGTCCCTTTCGGCGGGGCCGATGTTGAGATCCAGATACGTGGCGCCCGAATCAAGCTGCTCTTTCCCGCGCGCGAGCAGAGGCTCCGGGTCGCGGTTTGCGAGCGCTTCCCTGATGACGGGCGAGATACAGTGTATCCGCTCGCCTATGATAATAAATTTGTCCATAAATAGATCCCTCCGTTCATCCTTCCTTGAACCATGCCGCGCGGCGGCGCCAACGCTTCATGAAACCTTTTATCTATCCGTTCTACGCTTCCCACCCTACGCCGCTTTAAACTCTTTCAGGAATTTCACGAGCGAAACCGCCTCGTTCGGCGCCACGACAATTTTCCAGCCCGGAAGGCTTTCCTCAAGCTCACCCTTTAGGACGGCGACCTTGCCCGGGATGAGTAGGTTTCGGTTCTTGATCTTCGATTCGATATCCTCTTCCTTGATGAACTTTGCGATGGAACCGGCCGAGAGTTTGCCCGCGGCCCACGCCGTCAGCACGGAATAACCGCCCGCGTCAGGTATGAGCAGGTTGACGGGTACGCCGGCGCGCTCGATCTCGCCCGAGACGATGAAGTACGTCAGCGCGAAGTCCACGGTCAGCGCGCAGAGGGAGTTTTCATCCGCGCCGTTGATGGGATATATGCCCACCTCGACCGTCATCGGCTTCTGGGGGTCGGTGAAGATGTTCTGCCGCAGACCGTAGAGGGGCAGAGCTTGGGCGTAGCTCATGCCGTCCATGACGATGATGCTCCCGTATTTGAGAATAAAGACGGAAGCGAGTGCGGTCTGCATACGGGCGTCACCGGGCGCGAGCGCGCTGACGTTGACTATCGAGGGGTAACCGAAACTGTGGTCGCCCGATTTCAGAGCGGCGCGCCTGATCTGCACGGCGTTCGCGAAGGCGTCCTTGACAGAGATAGCTCCGACGTCCAGCACGATATCCTTGACACCCGCCTTCTCCACCTCCCGCACCGTGTCATACAGGGCGTCGAGATTGTCCGCCGTCACGCCGAGCGCTACGCCGTATTCCAGCGCGAGCGCCGCGAAAGTCTCATGATTGGACGGATTCGCGCCGTTCAGCAGGGGTTTCCCATCGGAGGTCGCCGCGAGCGCTTCCTTCGCCGCGTCCGCGTCTGTCGTCGCGAGCACGAGCGTCCTGCCCGCTGCCGAAACCTTTTTCGCCGCTTCGGCAAACGCCGCCTTGTCGCCGGAATATTCAAGATAGATGAGTTCCACGCACATACGCTCGCCGATGCGCTCATAATCTATCTTGCACGCGTGGGCTATGGTGGTATCCGCGGCGTCGGGAGCGGTACTGATCGCGAACAGGGGCTTGGATACGAACGTCTTGTCGTGGCGGAAGAGAACCGTCTCTCCTCCGAGGGCGTACTCCTCGTCTCTCGCGCCTATCCTGAACGATTTCATCGGTGGGGCGGTCGCTTCACCGAGAGCGTCGAGCGCTTCGGCCGACATATGCGGACATTTCTCTATCTGCACCGTACCCTGTGCGACCTTCATCGCGAAGGCCATACAGGTCGGCTGACCGCAGTCCTTGCAGTTTGTCTTTGGGGTGAGTTTGAAAATGTCTATTCCTTTTAGCGCCATCTTTGGCCCTCCTTCTCTCAGATAGAGCTACGCGAGCGCGGCGACCATATCCGCTATCGTTTTGACCGAAGCCGGATGCCTGAGTATGACCGCATCCGTACCGGCCGCGAGCGCGGCGGCGGCCGTCGATATCTCCATTTCGATACCGCGCTCCTCACGCGGACCCCATTCCGGGAAATCGTCTTCGGAGACGACCGCTTCCTTGACGGCCCACGCGTCTTCCGCGACGGACGTGATGGACGGCATCTGTAACGCGTCGTCGTTCTGCGATAGAGCGGCGAGCTTGACACGCTCTATCGTCGAAGATATGTATTCGAACCCGTAACCGGCCGCGGCCGC
The DNA here is from genome assembly GCA_031269205.1 of Eubacteriales Family XIII. Incertae Sedis bacterium. Classification (GTDB taxonomy): domain Bacteria; phylum Bacillota; class Clostridia; order Peptostreptococcales; family Anaerovoracaceae; genus JAIRPC01. Next base: position 29,195 of record JAISZM010000163.1, read on the forward strand.
ACCGAGGTTCATCACGTAGCTTCCGGGCTTTATGCCCATCTGCGCGATGAGTACGTTCAGTTGCTTCGCGAGATTGATATCGACAGAGGATTCGGCGCCGATCTTCTGGCCGTAGGCTGTGACGGCCGCGACCGCGATTCCCTTGTAGTTCTCCTCCTTCGCCGAGAGCAAAAGAACGTTCATCCCTTGTAATGCCTCGGCGACCTTGGGTATCAGTTCCTGATCCTTGTCCACATTGCCCGTTCCCTGTATCACTACCGGCTTGCCGCCGGCGGCAAGAGCCACGGCCACTTCCTTCGCGAGCGCGGCGGCGTCCTCAGATGTCGCGTTATCGCCGTTCGGGTCAGCGCTTTCGAGCACGAGACTCACGAAATCCGCGCCCGGCGCGGTACACGCCCTCGACGCGATGTCCGACAAACTCTCAGCTCCGCTATAGAAAGCGCTGAGTTCCGGCAGACTGCGATCAGGACCTTTGTCGGAAATCTCTATGCCGACTAACGCCCGGTGTTTCGCCTGAGCGTCGAAATTGTACAACGGCAGAGTGTTCGCGCCGCCGAAAACGACGGACGCCCCTTCCGTTCCGAATTCGACTTCGGTGATGCTGGCGCCGAATACCTGTGGTTCTCGTTTGAAGGTCATGCGATTTATTCTCCTTTTTGTGTTTGCCTGCTCTTTCCGCACCCGGCGACTGAGCAGGGCAGCGGAACAATTATCTACCGGATATCCTCAAAACATCGGATCCATGCCGAGCGCGGGATGACCCTTTTCCGCAAGGAACTCCATGAGCGCCTCCGGGTCTTCAGCGACGGTTTCGTCCCCGATCATGTCGGAAAAATTGTCTATATCGTACAGCTCCTTTGCTGTGACGTTCAGCTTTGACGCGACGAGATCCTTCAGCGCTTTCGGCATCCACACGATGCGCAATGAGCCGCCCTCGGCTTTCATGAACTTCTTTGAAGCGATGAAGTGTTTGCCGTGGCCCATGAACCCCGGCGTCTGCACGCCGCCGCCCGTCATCGAAGCCATCTCCGGGAACGTCATGCCGAGCGGCGTCACGCCGATGTGCTCCCTGTTGACGATGACGACGCCGTTAGAGAAGGGCTCTATGCCGCAGATACATTCGAAGCAGCCGCAGCTCGTCATCGGATCCACCATGATTGAATACAGCGAAACGCTCTCGAGGTTGCCGTGCGACGAGGCGAACACATTCTCGTTAACGTCCTCCCAGATGCCGATCTCGGGATCGACCACGCGTTCCCGCGTAACGACCTGACACGGACCCTGCGGGTTCAGCCTGTTCGTCGCCTTCGCGTCGAGCCATGATACCGCGCCACAGAGACCGAGTCTTTCGGGCGTGACGATGCAGACGTGTGACGGCGAGAACGACTGACAGAGTATGCAGTTGTAAAAGACGTCGACGCTCTCGTCCGTCAGCGACAACAGGCGCGCGTCTCTTGTGTCGTAGACCGCGTTCGCCTCGGCGCGCAACGTCTTCAGATCTTCCGGTCTCGTGTATATCTTCACGGAACACTTGTCGACGACCGATTCATACTCACTCATGATCTTCGCGTAGAGTATCTCTCCGATGTGTTTGAGGCGGAACCCGGCGTCGAAGGCTGTTTTGCTGATGCGGATACGTATGATGTCGCGCTGGCCGGTGTGCATGATGCCCTCGGCGCAGTTGATGAAGTTGTGAAAGTTGCGCTCAAACACGGGTTCAAAATCCTTCACCATGTTCTTCCCCGCGACATCCGCGATGATGCCGACGCCGAGCCGTTCCCCTTCGGGGGTTTCGTCGATGTCCGGGCCGATGATCTCGATAGCGTGATCCTCGATTTCGTGAGCCTCGGCCATGCGAACGAGTTCGAAGGAATCGAAGCGCGAGCCGTCGTAGTCGATGCGCATGTCGGCCTTGCGGACGATCTCACCCTCGAATGCGCTCGAGAAGGCGACGGGGATGTCCACGTTCGTGATCTTCAGTTTGATATCGCGCGCCTCGAGCGATGTCTCTATGAAATCCGGGGTCGTCTTTTGTATGATGAGGCTTTTCGGAACGGCCCACATGTCCTCCTCGTCGTTCGTTATGACGGGAAAGCCCATGGCGATAGCGCCGCCTCCGCACGCGACGACAATGTCGCTGACCGGTTCGTACACGTTCACGAAAGCGTGGATGCGCCAGAAGGTGTATTCGTCCAGTTCGTATCTGTCTCCCGGCTGTACGGCGCCGAATATCATGGCCGCCCTGTTGACGAACGAGATGATATGGGCCACCTGCCATATGTCCGGCCCGACGGCGACCACGCGCACGGGGAATCCCATGTTCAGGTCAAGCCGCCGGGCCTGCTCTATGATTTCGCCAAGGAGGAAGACGAATATCCCGCGGGTCTGATATCCCTTTATGATATCAACGGCTTCCTCGTCGGACGGCGCTCTGCCGTAGATGACGACAAAACCGGGTATGTCGTTCGTGACGAGAGGTACGCCTAGCTCCCTCACCTCCGCATCGGACAGATGCCCGTGGTAGTTCCCTTCGTAGGGATCGGCGCTCTTGGCGTACTTGCACGCCTCTATGGTTTCGGCGGCCATGAATGTGCCGAAGCCCGTGCGGAATACGGCGCTCAGATTTTGCTCGCGTACGCGCCATGTCTTGGCTTCTTCAAAGGCGTCCTTCAGTTCGCTGATCGTCGTGACCTGCCTCTTCGTGTAGGACAGGTAATTGGCGAGATGGTAGGCCGTGTTCGGCATACTGAGCGGCGTGTTTTCGCCGAGCTTAGCGACCGCGTCCTCGATGGCTTTCTCCGCGAGCGCGTACATCTCATCCGCTCCGTCAAATACTCTGTCAAACAGTTTCTTCATTATCCTACCCGTTCTTCTGTCAGAGGTAATTTCCTCATGACTCTATGCGCTCTTTTATAATATTGACTTCTTTCGCAAAGAGGCCGTCGGATGCGAGTGGCGATCCGCCCGCCTTGTCCGCCTCGACGACGCCGCCGCTGTAGCTGATAAACCCGAGCAGATCCTCTTGCGGTACGCGCCCTGATATAAAAGCTCTGTCCGCGTCGTCAGTGACCTTGTTGCCGACGACGCTCACCCTTCTCACGCCGAGGTCGGTCGCGAGGGCGCGTATGCGCTCGTACGTCTGTATGCTGCGCGCGCCCGGTTCGACGACGGCGATGAACCGATCGACCATGCCCGCCGTGCCTCTGCCGAGATGTTCGATGCCGGCTTCCATATCCATGACGATCACATCGTCCGATTTCAACACGAGGTGAGAGACGACCCTCTTCAACATCACGTGTTCGGGACAGACGCAACCGCCCCCTCCTGTCTCCACCGTTCCCATTACCAGAAGTTTTACCCCGTTCTTCTCGACCGCGAACCTGTCAGGGATGTCGTCAACCCTCGGATTGATCTTGAAAAACTTCCCGTAATTTTCCCTGTCCGCGCCCGTGCGTTCCGCGATGAGACCGGACATATCCGCTATCGGCGTAATGTCCGCGACTTCGTCCTCAGTGAGACCGAGGGCGAGGCCGAGGTTTGCGTCGGGGTCGGCGTCCACGGCGAGTACGCGCCAGCCGTCCGCGGCGTACAACCGCGCCAGCGACGCCGCGAGCGTCGTCTTGCCTACTCCTCCTTTGCCGGTGACCGCTATCTTCATGGATCGCTTTTCCTGTCGCGCGTCGTCGCGCTTCGCCTCTCTTTTCAAATGTTTATATATCCAGCAGCTTGCGCTTCGCCTCAATCCCCTCGATGATCGCCTTCACGAGTTCGTCGGGATCCGTGTTTATCGTGTAGCCCGCGCCGCTTATCTCGCGCGTACCTTCAGTTATGAGCTGTATCATCTGCTCAGAGCCGTGTACCTGCGGCTGTATGCCCAGGTATACGTCGAGTCCCGTCGCGACCACGTAGTTCGCTATCGCGACGGCCTTCTCGCTCATCCATTCGGGCGCGCAGCCGACGACCGGTATCTTCGTGATATCCACGTCCCAGTCCTTCGCTATGCCCGTCGCGAGCAGCATCATGCGGCTGATATCGACGCAGGCGCCCATATGCAGGATCGGCGGTATTCCGACGAGGGTGCAGACCCTCTTCAGACCGTCGCCGCACAGTTCCTTGGCTTCCTTGCTCATGAGTCCGGCCTTCGCCGCGGCCTGCGCGGCGCAGCCCGTCGTCACGACGAGGATGTCGTGTTCCATGAGCGTCCTCATGATGTCTATATGCGAAAAGTCGGGGCGCACCTTCGGATTGTTGCAACCCACCATCGCGACGGCGCCCCTGAGGACGCCCGCCCTGATCGCGTCTATAGCCGGCTTGTACGAACCGCGTTCTTCCTTCTCTCCGTTGACGGTGAGAACCCCATGACTGTTCGTCACGCCGTCGAGTTCAAGGATGATCTGCTCACACGGATAGCCGACCGCGGCTGCCTCCTTGTGCTCCGGGATGAAGACCTTCTTCGAATCCCTGTTCGCGAAGTTGTCTATCGCCTCTGCCACGAGTGTCTTCGCCTGTTCGAACGCCGTCTCCGTTTCAAACTTCACGTACTTCGAGCCGGGGATGCGCGCGATGGGGGACGAGGTGACGAATATCGTATGGAAGCAGTCGGTCAACGGGCCGAGCGCCGGGAATATGCACTGGACGTCGACGCACATCATCTCGATCGCGCCCGTCAGAACCGCATTCTCCTGTTGCAGAAAGTTTCCGACCATGCGCACGCCATGGCGCATTGCGACCTCGTTGGCAGTGCAACACAGACCAGCCATGTTGATGCCCTTCGCGCCTTTTTCCCTCGCGTAGTCCTGCATCTCTTTCGTCTCGGAGGCGAGGACCATCATCTCTGAAAACGCCGGATCGTGGCCATGTACGACGATGTTCACCATGTCGTTCTCGAGGACGCCGAGGTTGCCCTCGGTCGCGCGCGCTGTCGGCGTACCGAACAGTATGTCGGAGAAGTCTGTGCCGATCATGCTGCCGCCCCACCCGTCGGCCATGCCGACGCGCAGGCTCTGTCTGACGAGGGTGGGCGCGTCCGCCGTATTGCCCATGTGGGTCATGTGCAGGGATGTGCAGACCTCGCGGTCTATCGCGCGCGGCTCTATCTCCTGATCCGCCCAGACCTTCTGCCGTTCGTCCGTAGCGCGCTTCAGGCAGTCGAGCGTACCGAACGGCTTGCCGAACTCGTTCAGCCCGTGCAGGGCTACGTCGTGCGCTACATCGTAGAGGTCGCGTCCCTCCGACTCTATGCCCCACTCGGCGGCTATTCGCATGAGCTTGGCCTCGTCGCGTATGTTGAACTGGCTATCCGGATTTGATTTCAGAAGCGCGTGGGCCATCTCGCGCGCGTGGTCGGAGTGGGACGCCGATCCCGCCGCCGCCATACGCAGGTAATGTCTGCCGGCGATAGCGTGCGCGTCCGCGCCGCAGATGCCGCGATCAGCCTTTGGCGTGACGCGGCACGGCCCCATGGAACAGATGCGGCAGCAGATGCCCTGCTCGCCGAATTTGCACTGGGGCTGTTGCTGCTCCTTGCGTTTTTGCCACGTTTCGGCTCCCGCCTCGTCGGCCAATTCACAGAGCCTGACCGTGTCGGCCTCCATCTGCTCCACTGTTGTAAAATTCAATTCTTCTTTTCTCAAAACGTTGCTCCTATAGTATTCGTTCCACTATCTCTTCGAACGCCTTGCGCGCCAGCGCGTCTGGCGGCAGCGTCGCGGTCGGTCTGCCGTCTGAGTCGTATTCGTACACGAGCGGATCGGACGGCACGACCCCCGCGAGCGCGAGTCCCTGCTTCGTTATCTCCTCGGCGATGCCTTTGCCCAAATCGTAGACGCGGCCGCCCGCCTCGTATGCGACGTCGTCGCCTTTCCCCGCCGCCGGCGCCTTGTTCACTATAAAATCTATGGACTGCGGCGTCAGTCCCAGCTCACGCGTCAGTTCCTGTATCCTTCCGGCGGCCTGAACTCCCCTGCGAGAGCAGTCGGACACGATGAGTATTCGGTCGACCCGCGGCAGTACGCCGCGGCTCAGATGCTCCATGCCCGCCTCGTTGTCCACAACGAGATAGCGGTAATTGTTCGCGTAGCGGGCGATATGGCTCTGCAACAGGCCGTTCACAAAGCAGTAACAGCCCTTGCCCTGCGTGCGACCCATGATGAGCAGATCGTAGTCGTCCTCCTCGGTGATGGCTGTCTGGAAACGCGAATCGAGCCATTCCTGCTTGGACATGCCGGGCGGGATGGGGGTGTTTTCGTCCATGTCCGCGCCGTTGATCGTGTCGCGCAGTTCCGCGAGCGAGGGTTCCGCCTCGACGCCGAGCACGTCCGCGAGGTTCGCGTTAGCGTCCGCGTCTACCGCAAGGATCGGCGTCAGCCCCTTCCGGGCGAGCCATCCTATGAGAAAACCTGAGAGGGTGGTCTTCCCGGTACCGCCTTTACCTGTCACCGCGATAATTTCCGTCATGTTTTTCACACTTATATTCTAGAGAATGCTAAAGAGACTTGCAATCAGGCGGATTCACGGTTTTTCGGCCATCCTATAGTACGGATTGTACGAAGGGATTCCCCCGCGCTGAATAATTTCGATAAGCGACGAACCGCTCGACGCGTTATCGCGCGTCCGCGTCTATCGTTATCACGTTCTTCACGAGGTCGATGTTCGTGATGCCTCCGCGGACGGTTACGTCGTTGCCGATGATGTCCGTAAGGACGATCTGATCGCCGTTCACCCTGACGCCCGTCACGTACTCCGCGAGCGCCGCGTTCGGGTTTTTCACTTCATAGACTGTTGACAGACACATAGATTTTGCCTCATTTCCGCTGCGCCCCCATCCGTTTGCGGCGGGACGGGGATCCTGGGTTATCCTCGATTACCGCTCTTCGAGCAGCTTGATGGCATGTTCGATTTGATCCGCGGCGGCCTCGATGTTTTTGACCCCGCCCTCTATCAGGCTGGTTATCCTGTCATCGTTGGGACGCTCTATCGCGCCGATCAGACCGTGAAGCTCACGCGCGTGTTCCCTGTTGTGATCCTTCATGTAGGTCAGGACGGCCTTGAGTCTGGGCTTGTCCATGGCGGACGCGTCGCCGGGTTTCGAGTCCTCGAGTCCATGGCTGTGCGCGCTTCCCTTCCCGCCTCCATGCGAGTGGTCGTGTTTGCCGTCGTGCATGTTATTTTCCCTCCTGTTCGATGAGTTCGAGCGACAGCAACAGATACCATCTGTCGCTGAGCTTGTTGAAGTCGAGTCCCGTGATGGCCTGTATGCGCTCGATGCGATATATGAACGTGCTGCGCGCGACGAAGATATCCTTCGCGGCTTTGACCGAGTGCAGGTCGTTTTTCAGAAAGACGGACAAGGTGTGGTAAAACTCGGTTTGGTGCTCTTCGTCATAGGCTTTGAGCTGCAGCAGTTCGGGGGCGCAGACCATGGACACGGGCAACTTCTCCGTGCATATCTCAAGGAGATACTGCCTCACGACATCGCGGAATCTGCACAGGTGGTCGTACTTCTTCACCTTTGACCTGAGCCTGTTCGCTATGCCGGCCTGCTCGTAATAGAGCAGTATCTGCTCAAAGCCCGTGAATACGTCGCTTTTGCCCGCCGTCAGGTTGTTGTCCCGCAGGAAATCAGCCATGGCGACGTCTATGGGTACGTCGCCGCCGCCGCGCGTCGTGAGGTTGAACACGGCGATGATGCTGTCGTCGTGTTCAAACACGCATTGCTCGTCAAACAGATCCGCTATGCGCGTCGTCATGAAGCCGAGCGTACGGTCGTTCTTTTCGTGCAGCGTGGTGAATACCCGGTATATCACGAACTCGTCGTCGGCTTTCCAGCCGAAGCTCGCCATCTGTTCCTTGATGTATTCGTGGCTGTTTATCTCTCCCGAAAGAATGTTCGCCATAAAGCCCGTCATGTTGAGCGCCACCGACGAGCCGCCCGTGACGAGTCCCAGAGCGAGCCGGATGTAATCCGCCAGGTGTTCGAGCAGGGCGCTTTCATATGGTTCTATCTCGTGGGTGAGTTCAAGCAGCATGAGACGGTACTTGAACTTTCCGCGCCTGAACAGGTTGACGCTTATCCCCAGCATACCGTTCGCGCGCATGTACATCACTTTGCCTGATACCGTGCCCAACACCGTCTTGTCCTTTTCCGACTTCATCAGGAAAGGAAGTTTTTCGTCGTTCAGCAGAGGCATGATCGCGGGTTCGTTCGCATAGTCCGACGCCACAGCCGCTACCTTGAAATTGATGTCGTGGAGTATGAGCGGGTTGCCGAAGATACGTCCCCCCACATCAACCAGCGTTTGTATATCCGAATTTGATGTGAGAACGCGATGAAGTTCGGCGTCCCAATAGTCGTATTTCGTGAAGATGTCCTGAATGGAGCCGTGTATTTTGGATATGGACGACTTTCCTCTGATCAGAGATACCGACTCGAATATCCTGGCGAGCGGAACCACCGCTTCGGTGTCTTTCGTGATCGCGACGGCGGGGATGGTTTCGCCGTCCATCCGCGAGCCGTACTCGCGCGCGAGCGTCTCGGCCGTATGTTTCGCGTCTTTATCGACGATCCAGACGCGTCCGGCTCCGGGCTGCATACCCGCGCGCAGAAACATGACGTTCTCAAGCGAGAGTCTGTATGAAACCTCGCCCGGCGTTTGGATGTCGTACATTTCGCCCAACTCTTTATACAGTATCCCCACGCTGATCTTCATGTAATATAGTATATCACGAGTGGCGACCTCTAAAAACGATATGTTTGGTAGAATTGTGAGGTAGAATGTGGTTCACAGTCACAGTTCACAAAACGGAATTTCCGAAACGAAGACCGGCAGAGTAGCCGGGGGGTTTTTGAGGTTCTCCGGAACCGCGCCTCGCGTGTTATACTATTGAACGGAACGGGAAACGGGTTTCGTGGCACTGCTCTGCAAGCTGAACCGCGCGTTGAATTGACGGAGTGAAGAGGATAGGTGAAGCGGAAAATGCGTGAATCGGAAAGAGAACGCAAGCTGGTATTCAAGACGGCCGACGGGGCTGACTTTGCGATAACCGCGCGCGTGGGAACGAACTTGCTCGCGGCCGCGCGCGGCGCGGGGGTAGCCATAGACGCGCCCTGCGGCGGCGCCGGCGCCTGCGGCAAGTGCCGCGTGAAGCTGTCGTCGGGGGAAGTGGAGTCCATATGCGGCAGACACATCTCCGACGACGATTTTGCCGCGGGCTACCGACTCGCGTGTGAGAGCGCCATTCTGTCGGACGCCGAAATATCAGTACCCGAGTCGGCGCTCGCGTGGCAATCGCGCATACGGGTGGACGAAACAGACGGCTCAGGCGCCAGCGCGACGACGGAGCGCGTCAAAAGGGCGTTCGCGGCCGGCGGATTTCATCGTGACACGGACGTGTGGTGTGTCCGGGCAAAGCTCGGCGCGCCGAGCCTTGACGACGCGCAAGCCGACAGGGAGAGACTGCTCTCCGCGATAGATGCCGATGACATTTCGCTGTACGCCCTGCGCAAACTGCCGCAGGCATTGAGGGAAAACGATTTTTCGATCTACTGCCTGGTTCGCGGCGCGGCCGGGCAATCCTCTGACGGCGGCGCGCCCGGATCGAGGACAGTTATCGACGTGAGCGCGCGGCCGATACGGCTCGTCGCCGTCGCCGTGGACATAGGCACGACGACGGTGTCGGCGCTGCTGGTTGATCTCGCGACGGGGGAGATACTGTCCGCCGGCAGCGCGGGAAACGGACAGATACGCTACGGCGCCGACGTGATAAACAGGCTCATAGAAGGCGCTAAGCCCGGGGGCGCTGAGAGATTGCGCGAGGCCATCGCGGATGATTGCGTCGCGCCGCTCATACGGGATATCTGCGCGGCCGCGCGTGTCAACGGCGGAGACAAAGACGCTTGCGCTATAGAACCGGCCGAGGTAGCGCGTGTTTCGATCGCGGGCAATACGACTATGATGCACCTGTTGCTCGGCGTCTTCGGCGACAATATTAGGATGGAGCCGTATGTTCCCGCTTTCTTCGCGCTCGGGACGCTCCGGGGCGCGGATATCGGTTTCGGCGTCAACCCTGACGCGGGAGTGACCGTATGTCCTTCCGTCGGAAGTTACGTCGGCGGCGACATCACGGCGGGAGTCCTATCGTCAGGAATATACAAGAGGAAGGAAAACGCGCTGTTCATAGACCTGGGTACGAACGGTGAGATCGTGCTAGCCGGCGACGGCTTCCTCATGTCGTGCGCCTGTTCCGCGGGGCCGGCGTTTGAGGGCGGGAATATGAGCTGCGGCATGAGAGCCACGGACGGCGCCGTCGATGCCGTCGCCATAGACGAGGAAAACATGAAGCCGTCGCTTTCGGTCGTCGGGGATATTCCCCCGGTCGGCATATGCGGTTCCGGACTCATCGACGTCGTCAGCGAGCTTTTCCGCTGTGGGATCATCGACGCGCGCGGTAAGTTTATCCGCTCCGGCAAGCTCGTGAAGGAAGACGGTTGGGGAGGCAAATATTAGATCGTGGCGGCGGATCCGATGGATGGCGTGGGCCGGGAAGTCGTCGTCACCGAGGCCGACATCGACAACTTCATCAGGGCCAAAGGCTCGGTGTTTTCGGCCATACGAGTCATGCTTGAACTCGCCGGGATGGACGTGGACGATCTGGGGCGCGTCTATATCGCCGGAGGCATCGGCGGCGCCATAGACAAGGCGAGCGCCGTGCGCATCGGTATGCTGCCCGCTCTGCCCGAAGAGCGGTATGACTATATCGGCAACACCTCACTGATGGGGGCGTACGCCGCGCTGCTGTCGGCGGAGGCGCGGGCGGAGCTTTCCGAAATACAAGGAAGCATGACGTACTTGGAACTATCCGCGCATCCGGGCTACATGGACGAATTCATCGCCGCGTGCTTCCTGCCGCATACTGACGCGTCGCTGTTCGACGGCGGCGGGAAGGTTCGGGAGCGACAATGAAGTGACGCGAAGGTGAGGGCGTGTGAGGTTGAAGCTATGGCGATGAAGAGAGATAGTACGACACAGCCCGAGTACGGGTTCGGGCGTATCACCGACAAACCTCTGGAGCACTACTCCAGGGTGTTCGCGTCGCTCGATCCCTTGGATATCGCGGAACGTACGCGCGTGCCGTACGATGCGGAGCGTCGCGAGTTCACGATCACCCTCATGGGCGTGAGGTACGCGGTCGGCTGGCCCGGCGCGGAGATCGGGATCGACGACCCTTACGCACGCATCCTCATGCTCAGATATCTCGAAGAGGGTCGATACATAGAACCCACGGGCAGATACGTCGCTTACCATGAACTGCCGTGGGGTGATGTCTATGTTTCGAACTTTCGGGGGCGCGTCATCAGGCGCTTCCTCAGTGAGTTCGGGCGTGACCTCGACGCCTTAAAAAAAATTATAGAAGGGGCGTCCGGCCTCGGCGCCGAGCCGGAGGAGAAATGCGATCTGGGGTACAGGTTCGATTTCATGAACGGGTTGCCCATGAAGATACTCGTATGGGAGGGCGACGACGAGTTCCCGGCTTCAGCGCAGATGCTTTACGACAAAGCCGTGGCGTTCGCCTATACGGCGGAGGACATCGCGGTCGCGGGCGACATATTGATAAGCCGTCTGAAAGATATGCGCGAAAATGCGATGATGTGATAAAATACAAAAGGTTGATGAAAGTCGCATGTGGATGGAACGGATTCTAAGAGAATGACTACGGATATCATCATGAAGGGATTTCTTGATCTTTCGGAAACTGAGGTTATCGAAGAAGTCAAGGCGCTGGTGGAAACCGGAATCCCTACGGAAGAGATACTTCGTAAATGCCAGGACGGTATTACGGCCGTTGGCGACGCCTTCGGTGAGGGGAGGATGTTTGTTTCGGATCTCATGGTCTCGGCCGCCATCTTCAAGAAGGCCGTCGGTCTCATCATGCCCGACGCGCGTATGCTTGCGGGCGACAAGGGCAAAGTCGTCATCGGAACAGTCAAGGAGGACGTACACAACATCGGAAAGGACCTCACGTCCAACCTGCTCAGGTTTGCCGGATACGAGGTCATAGACATCGGCGTGGACTGCTCTCCGGAGGAATTTGTCAAGGCCGTCAGGAAGAGCGGCGCGAAGATAGTCGCGATGTCGTGTCTTCTTACCTCGAGCTATCCCTTCATCATAAAGACGATAGAGGCTCTGAAAGCGGCGGGACTCAGAAGACGCGTGAAGATCATTGTCGGCGGCGCGCCGCTCGACGAGAAAGCCGCCGATTACTGCGGCGCCGACGCTTACGGAGCCAACGCGCGGTCGGCGGTCTTGTTTGCAAAAAATATCTATAAGCGATCCCCGTAAATCCCTCGTACATTTTGTATGAAGTTTTTTCACTCTTTCGGATAAAATGTTCGGTAGTAATATCTTCGCGTGCGAGTGTACGATGTGCATATGAATCATTGGTCGCTCCTTTGCGGAGATGCCGGCGATATATCCTTACCGGAACTCCTTGCGATCCATGGTCGATTGTCTGTTGAGAGGAAGAAGAAGGGAAAAGAAGGAGGATAGAACATGAAGAGGAAGAAGACGCTGCTTTTAGTGCTCTGCGTCGCTTTGACGCTATTATGGGGCATGATGGCGACGGCGTGCAGCCAGTCGCAGGACACGCCCGCGGAAGAGGCACCCGCGGAAGAGACACCTGCGGAAGAGACGCCCGCTGAGGAGACCCCGCCCGCCGAGGAAACGGACACGGCGGACTCGGGCACGAAGAATATAGGCATATATGCCGACGCGAACGGCGTCTACTACGATCAGCTGGCCAATGTCTTTATAGCCGCTGGCGAGCAGGATCCCGAATGCGACTGGAAGGTCGAGTACAAGCTTGGACAGGGTACCGCTGAGGATCAGATATCGGCCGTGGAGAACTTCATAACGGCCGGCTATGACGCGATGATCATCATCCAGAACAATCCGGACACGACGGCGGAGTGCCTCGAAAAAGCGGCCGCGGCGGGTATCCCGTACTTTGGCGCGTGCCACTATTTCGGACAGCTCGACAACGCCAGCCTGTCGGCCGGGTCGACCAATTACAACTTTATCGAAGCCGGAAAGATGGCGGGTGAGGACGCTCTGGCTCACGGCGTGACCAAGGTCGTCATGATCGAGGGCGTGCTCGGACAGGGTTCCGCTTCGGATCAGTCGCTCGGCTTCGTACAAGCCTACGAGGATGCCGGCAAGAGCCTCGGCGAAAAGGAGGACGGCAGCAAGTGGACGGCTGAGGAGATAGCCACCGAAAAACCCGGCGCGGATCTGATCAAGGGCAGCCCTGACCTGGTGATCGTGCAGTGGGCGTCCGGCGAATGGGTCTCTGAGCCTTCACAGGCGGCCATGGCGAACGCCATTACGGCGCTCGGTCAGGATGGCTGGGACGGCGCTTACGTACACAACAACGCCATGATGGAAGGCGCGATGATGGCTGTGTCTGACGCGGGGCTTTCGACCGATGAGTATTGGCTCGGCAGCTGCAACGGACGCGACATCAGCTGGCAGTGGGTCAAGGACAAGAAGATCACGATGGACGTCAACCAGCCCGCCAACATGGAAGGCTGCCTGCTCTATCAAATGGTCAAGGCGTATTTCAAGGGCGAGGACTACCGGAAGCACGTGCATCCGTACCTGACCCCGTACAATCAGGAGAATATCGCCGATCTCGAAGCGTCACTCGTCCCCTGCGACAACGCCGATGATTTCATGGCCGGCATGAACGCGAATACGTTTGTGTGGGATATCAACGACCCCAAGTTCAAGGATATCGAGGGCAACTACTGACCGTAACTATCTGAGTCGTCATGTGCCGCGCAATATTTAGTTGGCGGAGCAATTAACAGCATCAGCAGAGGAGGGCCGCGCGTACGCGTGGCCTTCCTCCTGTTCGGTGTGTCGCGCCGCGTTGCGGTCGCTATAATATGGTAGTATAGATCGTGTGGAATAATGAGGTTGGATTGAAGGATCAGGGCGACCCGCCGGGGAATGGACAAGGGTTCGGTAGAGGAATGACGCTGTACGCTGGGGAAACAGAAAAAGAAAAAATATGTGTACTCGCGTGTAGGACGCTCAGTCCGGAACTCGAGCTTGTGATGAAGGCGGCCGAGTCGACGCTGCCCGTGTACTATGTCGATTCGGGGAAGCACCTATGCTCCGACCGGTTGCGCGAGTCGATACAGGAGGGGATCGACGTGATGCCGTCCGAGTACGGTACGGTGCTGCTGCTGTTCGGGTTTTGCGGCAACGCGATGGTCGGCGTCAAATCCGGCGCGCGCCAGCTCGTACTGCCGAAGTCGGCCGACTGCATCCCCATATTTCTAGGCTCGCAGGAGGAGCGCAACAGATACGGGACTCGACGGTACTTTTTTACCGAGGGCTATCTCAGAGCCGAAGCCAATCCTGCGGCCGACTACGCGCATCTCGTCGAAAAGTACGGAGAGGAAAACGCGCGCAAGGTCATGCGGGAGATGCTCAATCACTACGAGAACCTGTCTGTCGTGGATACGGGAGCCTTCGACGTCGCCTCTGTCGAGTCCGCGATAGCGGGGCTCTCCGCGATAACGGAGATACCCGTGGACGTGCTGCCCGGCGACCTCCGGTTGATACGTATGCTGGTGACCGGCGACTGGCCGCCCGGCGAATTCTTCGTGTTCGATCCCGGTACGGAAATAACGCTCGGCGACTCGCTCAGTTTTCAGTCGATTTCGCAGGTGGGGTGAAAGCGCTGCGGCAGAGAGGGTTTCGTCGAGGCTTCCCGTCGCTTCTGCCGTGTACACGTCCGCCGTCGTTCCCTCGATCGCTTGAAATGCGGATGGTTCAAATATATAATTATGTCCTATATAGCAATTCATAGAGGCGATGGGACGCGGTAAAAGTGGAGGAGATAATGGGGTACAAAGCGTTTGGCGACAGGGATTTGGGTTTCACCACGCGGCAGCTGCACGCGGGCTACAACCCCGGGCAGCACAATATGGCGAAGGCCGTGCCGATTTACCAGAACGCGGCGTTTCAGTTCAACGATTTCGATCGTTGCGGCCGACTTTTCGCGTATGAGGAGGACGGGTATTCCTACGGGCGTTATTCGAATCCGACGACAGAGGCGCTCGAGCGTCGCGTGGAGTCGCTTGAAGGCTGCGACACCGCTGGCGCTATTCGCGGGCAGGGCGACGGTGCGGACAGCTCGTCGTACGACGACTTCGTTCAGCCGGGCTACTCGGGACCCGTCGTCGCCATGGCCTCGGGTATGGCGGCGGTCTCCGGAACCATGCTGAATCTCGCGGCGGCCGGCGACAATATAGTCGCCGCGCCAACCCTCTACGGCGGGGACATGACGCTGTTGACAAAGATACTGCCCCAGTACGGTATACAGGGCAAGTTCTCGGAGGATCCGACGGATCCGGCGTCCTTTGAGGCGATGATAGACGAGGGGACAAAGGCCGTCTTTGTCGAGTGCCTGAGCAATCCCAACTCGTATATCGTGGATTTTGAGTCCATTGCCGAGATCGCGCACGCGCACGGTGTACCGCTCGTCGTGGACAACACCTTCGCGACGCCGTATCTCTTTCGCCCGTTCGAGCACGGAGCCGACATAGTTATCTACTCGGCGACGAAATATCTGGCGGGGCACGGGATATTGGTCGGCGGTCTCGCCGTCGAAAAAGGCGGCTTCGACTGGCTCTCGGGCGGACGTTACCCCTGGTTCGAGAAGTTTTACGAAGAGAATAAAATTTCAATTTCGGAGGACAAACTCCGCAACTACCTTTTCTCGATGCGCCTTCGCATGACCTACCTCTGCGACCTCGGTGCGTACATGAGTCCGCAGACCGCGTTCTACATCCTGCAGGGGATGGAAACGCTGTCGCTGCGCATGGAGCGGCACGTCGAAAACGCACTTAAGGTCGCTCGATTCCTCGAAGCGCACCTGAACGTGAAGTCGGTGTCATATCCCGGATTGCCGACCGATCCCGGTCACGCACTCGCGAAAAAATACTTCCCGAGGGGAGCGGGCGCCATAGTCTCCTTCCGTGTCAGCGGCGGGATAGAGGCGGCGAAAAGGGTGATTTCGCGTTGCGAACTCTTCGACTTCATGGTGAATGTCGGCGACGTGAAATCGCTGATAGTCCACCCCGCGACATCGACGCACTTCGGACAGTCCGATGAGCGCAAGCTCGCCGCAGGCGTGTATGAAGATACGATTCGTCTATCCGTCGGCATCGAGGACGCCGAGGATCTGATAGACGACCTCGCGCACGCGCTGGATTGAGCATGGATGTGGCGGACAACGGATTTGATTTTGACAGGATCGTTGAAAGGCGGAGAACCGACTCTCTGAAATACGACGGCGCCTCCTTGCAGGGGAAGCCCGAGGGGCTGCTTCCTCTGTGGGTCGCCGATATGGATTTCAAGACGGCCGACCCCGTCGCGGCCGCGCTCATCCGCCTCGCGGATCACGGCATATTCGGATACCCCGCCCCGGGAGCTTCCTATTACGATTCGGTTCGCGCGTGGTGGCGCGAACGGCACGGTTACGAGTTCGACGCGCGCGCTGTGGTGGCTCTGTCCGGCGTCGTGTTCGCGCTCGCTCAGGCAGTACGCGCTTTTACGGAACCGGGCGACGCCATACTCATACAGCGGCCCGTCTACTACCCGTTTACGGACGTCATAGAGAATAACGGGCGCAAGCTCGTGAACTCCCCGCTGGTTCTTGGCGAGGACGGACGTTACCGAGTCGACTTTGATGATTTTGAGAGGAAGCTCTCGGAGAGCAGGGCAAAATTGTTCATCCTGTGCAGCCCCCACAATCCCGTAGGTCGAGTGTGGACGATGGACGAACTCGAGCGTATGGGAGATATCTGTCTCGCCTATGACTGCCTCGTCGTTTCCGACGAAATTCACGCGGATTTCGTGTACCAAAAGTCGCCCGCTTCTCGCCGACATACGGTGTTCTCCACCATAAAGGAAAGCTTTCGCGGAAACAGCGTCGTCTGCACGTCGCCGAGCAAATCGTTTAACCTCGCGGGCCTGCAGATATCGAACATCATCATAGAAGACCCCGCCCTGTGGCGCCGTTACCGCAAGGAACTAAACGCATCAGGCTACAGCCAGCCGAACATCATGGGATTCGCGGCCTGCCGCGCCGCGTACGATGAGGGCGGGCCGTGGTTCGATGAACTCATGACATACCTTTCGGGCAACCTCGACCTGCTGCGTTCGCGACTGAGCGTCCTGCCCGGCGTCCGTCTCATCGAACCCGAAGGCACCTATCTTCCGTGGCTCGATTTCCGCGGCGCTGGGCTGAATCATGATGAAGTGAACCGGCTTCTCATAGACAAAGCCGGGGTCTGGCTCGACGAGGGAACGATGTTCGGACCCGAAGGCGTCGGCTTCCAGCGCGTCAACATCGCCTGCCCGTGCGCAATTCTCGCGGACGCCCTTGACCGCATAGAAGCGGCTATGATATAATGACTCCCGCTGTCGCGTCCGGTCCACTGGCGACTTACAAGAAGCCGCCAAGAACGTCAACGTGATGAACTATACGAGGATAAGAAGATGAATATACTGGAAGCGGTAACACAGAATTATTTGAGGGACGACGTACCCGAGATCAGGGTAGGCGATACCGTCAAGGTGCATATCAGGATCGTTGAGGGTTCGCGCGAGCGCATCCAGGTGTTTGAGGGCTATGTTCTCAAGAAGCAGGGCGGCGGCATCGGCGAGACGTTCACGGTGCGTCGCGTTGCGTCGGGCGTCGGCGTCGAAAAGACCTTCGCCGTTCATTCCCCGAAGATTGACCGGATAGAGGTCGTCAAGCATGGCTTCGTGCGCAGAGCCAAACTGAACTATATGCGCAAGCGCACCGGCAAATCCGCAAAGATGCGCGCTGAAAAGGAATAAACCGCCACGAGCCGGCCGTCGAAAACCACTCCGACAATCAGAGGCTGGCGGAGCGACAGGTGGATTGCAACGACGTGTTTTCACGTGGCGGTGAGTTGGCCGTCCTACGCGACGACGAGTTACGGGCGGTTTTACAGACCGCTTTTTTCATGTGATAAAATTGGCGTATGACAGAGAATATCAACTGGTATCCGGGACATATGAAGAAGACGCGGGAGCTCATCGCGGCGAACCTGCGTCTCGTCGGCGCCGTCGTTGAGGTCTGCGACGCACGCATTCCTGTGTCGAGCCGCAACCCGATAGTGGATGAACTCATCGGAAGGAAGCCGCGTGTCCTCGTGTTCAACAAGGCGGATCTGGCTGACGAAACCGCGACGAAGGAGTGGCTCGCGCTGTACGGAAGCGGTAGGGACACAGAGAAGGCGCTTGCCTCCGCGCGCGGCGCGAAAGCCGGCGGCAGGGTCTTCGCCGTCGCCATGAACAGCGTGACGGGCGACGGGATCAAAAAACTGCTCGCCGCGCTTGAACGTACCGGAATCGCGCGCGGCGACCATTCCCCGAAGGAAGGAGCGACGCCGAAGGGCTCGCCGCGCTTCATGGTCGTCGGCGTGCCAAACTCCGGCAAGTCGTCCCTCATCAATAGACTGACGGGGCGGAAGGCGACGAGGACGGGCGACCGACCCGGCGTTACGAGGGGCAAGCAATGGCTGACGCTTGCGGGCGGTATGCAGCTGCTCGACACGCCCGGCATACTGTGGCCGAAGTTCGAGGATCCG
>JAISZM010000177.1 GCA_031269205.1 Eubacteriales Family XIII. Incertae Sedis bacterium
AGACGCTCCGTTATCATATTCATGAGGTTGTCGGCACACGGGAGTTTATCGACGAGCTTGCCGTCCTCCACAGGCGTCACAACGGGCGCCTCAGGCCTCAGTACGCCGCCCAGGATAGCGCCGACGGACGCATAGCGGTACAGAGCGAGTTCGTCGTCCATCTCCGCCGAGATATCCTCCGTGTCCTGCCACGGGAAACTTATCTCGAACACGTCAGCTATGCGCGCGGCCACTTCCCAGTTGGAATACTCGATGTCCTCGTCCGCGGCGTTTTGCACGAGTCCAAGCCTGCGTTCCGTGTTCGTGTAGGTGCCGTCGGTGGACGCGAAACCCGTGCCGGGGATGACGACATCCGCCTTTTCCGCGGTTTCAGTCATATGCGTATCGCAGACCATGACGAACTCGGCCGTTTTGATGAGCTCCCTCGCGGCCTTAGCCTCGGGGGCTGTAGCGCCCGAAGCGGCGCCGAGCGGATCCTCTCCGAATATGAGCAGAGCCTTTGCCCCGGCTACGTCGCCCGCCGTGGCCGTGACGCCCTGATCCGCGAGTCCCTGGCTGTTGTTCTTCGGCCGCAACATGACGACGCCGTCGCGCGGATCGCCCAGGTGACCCGAAAGCACGGCGATGTCAGCTATCAAGGTCGCCGCGTCCGGGGTGAGCGTGTTCTGTTGAAATACGATCATGGCCTTCTTCGCGGCCGCGTAATCATCCGCGACGCTCTGCGCCTTTGCGGAGACCTTCACGCCGGGGAGTGAGCGTTTCAGATCATCCGCTCCCGCGGCGCCTGACGCGCCCGCGCCGGACGCGAGCAGGGCGACGACGATCTCCTTTAAGAATTTCAGGTTGTTCGTAATCCTCACGATCTCATCGGCGTACGGCGCGTGGACGTAAACGCCTCTCGGGAGCAGATAGACGACCTTCGCGCCCGCCTCGGCCGCCCTTTTCAGCTTCAGGCTCATGACGGGATTCAGTTCGGGATCGAAGCCGACCGCGAGCACGTAGTCCGCTCCGACGACCTCATCCATCGTGTTCGGCGACGATTCCGCGCCGAGTACGCGCGATAATCCGCTCCTGCGGTTGTTGAATGAAAAGACGCGCGCGTCCATCGCTTCCGCGAGTTTGCGTATCGCGTAGATCTCCTCGTTCGTGTAACGGTCAGATATCGCGAAAGCCACGGCGTCCTTGCCGTACTTCGCCCCTATCGACTGCGCTTTCTTCGCCGTCATGACAAACGCGTCGTAGTAATCCGCCGTGGCGAGTTTCTTACCGTCTATGGAGCGAATGAGCGGTTCGACCAGTTTGCCCTCGAGTTCGGCGCAATCGAAACCAAATTTGCCTTTGCCGCAAATCAGGCCGGCGTTGACGACGCCCTCCCTATCTGGGTTGGCCTTGACAAGCAGATCGCCGTAGGTGTCGAGCGTGAGCGAACAACCTACGGAACAGTACGGGCAGGTCGTGTCCATACTCACCGTATTGAGCGGAACCGATTTCGGCAACGTGAGTCTCTCCTGCAGCGCCCCCGTCGGACAGACGCTGACGCACTGGCCGCACGAGATACAGCCCGACTCAGCGAGCGAACCCTCGAGCGTCGGCTTGACGACCGTGTCGAAACCGCGACTCACGAGTCCGAGCGCGCCGACGCCTATGACCTCGTCACAGACCCTGACGCACAGTCCGCAGAGTATGCACTTGTTGCTGTCGCGCACGATGAACGGATGGCCGTCGTCGTGCTTCTCGGGATTGACCGGCGCGCCCTCTTCCGTCATGAGGGAATAGTCCCCTCTAAGGCGCGACGGCGCGACGTCATACTGATTCGCGTAGTCCACGAGCTTGCATTCGAAGTAATCGTGACAGCCGCACTCGAGGCAGCGATCCGCTTCCGCGGCCGCCTGCTCGGGAGTATAGCCGAACACGACCTCCGTGAAATTGCTCTTGCGTTCCTCTGGCGTGAGCTGCCCCATCTCAGGACGACACTGACGTTCGCGATCCTCGAAGGTTTTTTCCGTGACGTCGTCGCGCTCGACGATGTAGGAAGGCTCGTATTTGACCTGCTCGCCCGCGAGGTAGGCGTCTATGACGCCCGCCGCGTTGTTCGCGTCGGCTATGGCCTCGACAGCTATCGATATCTCGTCGTTACCGCAGTCGCCGCCCGCGAAGACGCCCGGAATGCTCGTCATATACGTCTCGGGATCGTAGACGACGCCCTTGCGTTTCGTCAGTTCGAGTCCGCCGAATCCGTCGGGATCAACGGCCTGACCTATCGCAAGGACGACGTTATCGACATCGAGCGTTTCCGTCTTGCCTTTGATGGGAACAGGCCTGCGGCGTCCGGACTCGTCAGGCTCACCAAGCTCCATCACCTGAAGTTTTATCTTGCTGACGTGGCCTTCCTTGTTCTTCACTATCTCTATTGGGTTCGTGAGGTTCTTGAAGACGACGCCCTCTTCCTCCGCTTCCTCGATCTCGACGAGATCGGCGGGCATCTCGGCCTTCGTGCGCCGGTACACGTTGTAGACGTTCTCGGCACCGAGCCTGACGGCCGTGCGGCAGGCGTCCATGGCCGTATTGCCGCCGCCGACGATGGCGACGTTCTTTCCGAGCGCTATATCCTCGCCGCGCACGACGCGCCGGAGCAGGTCGATGCCTCCGACGACGCCGTCCGCATCCTCTCCGGGAGCGCCTGTGCCCGTGCTTATCCACGCTCCGATACCGACGCAGACCGCGTCGAAATCGTTTCTGATGTTGTCGAAGCCGATGTCTTTTCCGACGCGCGTGTCCGTCCTGATATCCACGCCCATCGCCTCGATGATCGCGACCTCTTCGTCGATGACCGCGCCGGGCAGCCGGTACTCGGGGATGCCGTAGCGCAGCATACCGCCGGCCTTCGGCATGGCCTCAAAGATCGTTATGTCGTGTCCCTTCATGCGCAGGAAGTACGCGAGCGAAAGCCCGAACGGACCCGCGCCGATGATGGCGACGGTCTTGCCCGTATCCGGCTCAAGATCGGGGATGAAGGGATCGCCGTCCGAGTAGTTCATGTCGGCGGCAAAGCGCTTGATCCACGCGATGGATACCGGCTCGTCCACGAGTTTACGTCGGCAGTTGTCTTCGCACGGATGCGGGCATACGCGCCCTATCGATCCGGGCAGCGGTATACGCGCCCTTATCAGTTCGATGGCTTCGTCGAACCTGCCGTTCGCGATGAGTCCGACATAGCCTTGGCAGTCCGTATGCGCGGGGCAACCCGTGACGCACGGCGGCCTGCAATCGCCCACATGGTTCGACAGCAGGAGTTCCAGATTCGTCTTGCGCGACTCTATCACACGCTCCGTCCGCGTTCTTACGACCATGTTCGACTGCACCGTCGTGGCGCACGCCTTCACGAGTTTCGGGTTGCCCTCTACCTCTACCACGCAGAGCCCGCAAGCTCCGTATATTTCCGTACGCTCGTCGTAACAGAGCGTGGGAATATCTATGCCGTTTTCGCGCGCGGCGTCGAGTATCGTACTGCCCGGAAGCGCGGTTATCTCTCTGTCGTCTATGTTGATTCTATATTTGTCCATTTTGACGTCTCCTCAATCTCTCAGCACCGCGCCGAAATTGCACGCTTCCTCGCAACGCCCGCAACGTATGCACCTCTCCTGATCGATCTCGTGCTTCTGCTTGCGCTCGCCCGCGATGGAGTCAACGGGACACTTGCGGGAACAGAGCGTGCAGCCGGTACATTTATCCGTTATCGTGAACGTGATGAGCGCCTTGCAGTAGTGAGCCGTACATTTCTTTTTGTATATGTGATCCTCATACTCGTTGCGGAAATACCTGATCGTCGTGAGTACGGGATTCGGGGCGGTCTGACCGAGTCCGCACATGGAGCCGTCCTTGATCTTGGCGGCGAGTTCCTCGAGGAGCTCTATATCGCCGTCCTCGCCCTTACCTTGGGTGATCCTTTCAAGTATCTCCAACATGCGCTTTGTTCCGACCCGACAATAGTTGCACTTGCCGCAGCTCTCCTTGCGCGTAAAGTCGAGGAAGTACCTCGCCATGTCCACCATGCACGTGTCCTCGTCCATGACGATCATGCCGCCGGAACCGACGATGGCGCCGGTCTTTGTGATGTTCTCGTAGTCTACGGGAGTGTCCACGAGCGATGCCGGTATGCAGCCTCCGGAAGGGCCTCCCATCTGCACGGCCTTAAACGCCTTGTTCTTCTTGATGCCGTCGCCTATACCGAATATGACGTCCTTCAAGGGGAGACCCATGGGCACTTCGACGAGTCCGCCTTTCTTGATCTTGCCGGCAAGAGCGAACACCTTTGTGCCTTTGGACTTATCCGTACCCTTC
Organism: Eubacteriales Family XIII. Incertae Sedis bacterium; assembly: GCA_031269205.1. Taxonomy (GTDB): domain Bacteria; phylum Bacillota; class Clostridia; order Peptostreptococcales; family Anaerovoracaceae; genus JAIRPC01. Next base: position 4,342 of record JAISZM010000177.1, read on the forward strand.
GCGGCGAAGGCCGCGCCTCCGGCCGTGATGATCCACGGCACGTTCGCGAAGGTCTCGACGTTGTTGATGTTCGTCGGCCTTTGCCAAAACCCTTTTTCCGCGGGAAACGGCGGCTTGAGCCGCGGCATACCGCGCTCGCCCTCGAGGGACGCTATGAGCGCCGTCTCCTCGCCGCAGACGAAAGCGCCCGCGCCGGCCTTGATGCGAATGTCAAAATCAAAGTTGCTGCCGAGGATGTTCTTACCGAGATAGCCCTTTTCGCGCGCTTGTCCTATCGCTATCTCAAGACGCGCGACGGCGAGAGGATATTCCGCGCGCACGTAGATGACGCCCTCGGACGCTCCTATCGCGTACCCCCCTATTATCATGCCTTCAAGCAGCGAGTGCGGATCACCCTCAAGCACGGAGCGATCCATGAACGCGCCCGGGTCGCCTTCGTCGGCGTTGCAGACCATATACTTCCTGTCGCCGCGATTGTTCATAGCGGCGTTCCATTTGAACCAGGTCGGAAAGCCCGCGCCGCCCCTTCCGCGCAGCCCCGATATTTTAAGCTCTTCTATCACGCCGCCCGGGGACATTGACGATAAGACCTTCGCGAGTCCCTCGTACCCACCGACTGCGAGATACTCATCTATGCTCTCGGGATCTATGTATCCCGCGTTTCTCAGCACGATGCGCTCCTGCTTCGACAGGAACTCCTCGTCCTGCTTTTCGATGAGGATATCTTCGGCGACCTTGCCTTTGCGGACGTGTTCCTCGACGATCGATGTGACCTTGTCCTCGCTCACGCGGACGTATCTCGCCGAAAGTTTCTTGTCGTCGTCATAGACGTCGACGATGGGCTCGAGGTAGCAGTTGCCCACGCAGCCCGCCTTCTCGACCTTGACGCTGTCGAAACCGCCGACACTGAGTTGACGCACGAGTTCTTCTTCGGTTTTCCTCGCTCCCGACGCTATGCCGCAGGAGCCTTGACCCACAACTATTTTCATTTTTACACCTATCCTCTCGCCCGAATCGCGTCGAGCGCCTTCACGACGCTCGCCTTCGTGAGATTGCCAAACGTTTCCTCGCCTTCAGGGCCTTTGATCATCATGACGGGCGCAAGGCTACAACAGCCGAGGCACGCGACATTGTTCAGAGTGAATTTGTTGTCCTCAGTCGTCTCCCCGTCGGCTATCCCGAGATGATCCGTAATCGCTTCCTCGATAAGAGCCGCTCCGTTCACATGGCACGCCGTGCCGTGGCACAGCATGACGAGATACTCTCCGATCGGCTCAAGACGGAACTGCGTGTAGAACGTAGCCACACCGTAGATCTTTGCCGGAGCGATACCCGTTCGCGCCGAGATGTAGTTGATCGACTCTAACGAAAGATAGCCGTAGATGTCCTGCGCCTTCTGTAGGATGGAGATGAGACTCCCCTCCACTCTGGCGTACTTTTCGAGCGTCGGCTCAAGCTCGCTGAAATCCGGACGATGAGCGGCAGCGCCGCAATTATCGCACATACTTTACCTCCTAAATAGGGACACGCAGATCACAAAAATGCGCGCTACTCCACGAAAACGCCGACCAACTCCATGCCGCCACAGTTTCAGTCGACGTCTCCCGCTCACCTCACCGGAAACGCTCTCTCCGGTAAAATAATTATAACAAAGCGCGCGTGCGATGACAAGAAAAAAATGGCCGTCGAACAATACGTGAAATAGTTTGAAAATTCTCCATTTGACGCAGCCTGTTTGTGATATACTATTAGGTGATTTGGAACAGTGAAGGGATATTCTCAACAGGCAGGGACTTCTGAAGTGGAATAATATGCGAAAAAGAATACGACTGAGCGCGCTTACAATTCTTGTATCCTACGGGCTTATCTTTCTGACTATCATACTGATAGGAGGGATCAGCTTGTTTGCCACGCACAGATACGCCGAGGAGACCAGCGCGCAGACGATGGATCAAAAGCTCACGACCGCCAAGCTGGATGTGGAACGCAACGTCAATTTCATGAAGAAGGAGTTGGCTATCGAGGGTACGAACGTCACCGTATTCAGGGACTCCACCAAGACGGTGGAGGAGTTGAGCGGTATATTGGCCTCGGCGTCGGCCAATTCCGATTATGTCGAATTCTCTTTGGCGGCTCCAAACGGCATCACCTACAACAGCAACGGACAGATAGACATATCCGACAGGGAGTATTTCAAGCAGGCGATGAGTGGCGCACCCTACGTCTCCAGCCCGCTTGACAGCCGGAGGGACGACCAGAAGTATATGATGGCGGCCTCGAAGCTCCCGGACGACAGCGGCATCGTCTTTGGTCTGCTGCCGATCGATGTGTTCCTGGCCTCGGTTGAAAGCATCAAGCTGGGCGACACGGGCTTCGTGTTCATCCTCGATAAATACGGCGTGGTCATAGCGTATCCCGACAAGGAGGTGGTTGAGGCCGAGGCTGATTTTCCGGCGCTTGAGCAGTCGGAACTCGGCGATCCGGCATATTTCGCGATGCTCGGAAAGGCAGCGCCCTCGATGGTCGCGGGCGAGATCAAAACGGTCGAGCTGAGCGCCGGTGGGAAGAACTACCTGATATCGTACCGACCTATCGACGGACCGGAACAGTGGTCTGTCGGTGCCGTCGTGCCGAAGGACGAGCTGTTCGCGAACTTCAACAGCATCCGTAACATCACCCTGACCGTATTCGGGATTATGCTCGTAGCGGGTCTTATAGCGGCTGTTCTGCTGGCGAGGACGCTGACCGGACCGATCGTGAGTATCACAAAGAGGATCGCCCTGCTTGCGGAAGGAAATCTTCACGCGGGCGTTGATGTGCGCACCGTCACAAAGGAACACCACGACCTCCATACCAATCTGGAGGCTACCATCGATTACCTGAAACGGTACATCGACGATATAGACCATGTGCTCAGCGGTATAGCTTCCGGAAATCTCGATGTCGAAAGCCAGATCGAATACAAGGGGGACTTCGCCGCCATCGGCGAGGTGTTCGGGAAGATACTGAACAATCTCGGCGCCGCCATCAAAACCATCGCGCAGTCTACGGAGTCGATATCGACGGGTTCGATCCAGATATCGAAGAGCGCGCAGTCGCTGTTGGCGGGGAGCATGAACGCGGCGGACAGCATCAGGAATATCAACGGTAGCATCGATACCATGGAGCATGATCTGACGGCCGCGGTAACCGACACCACGGACGCCAGCGGTATGGCCAATCTCGCCAGGCAGACGGCTATCGACGGCAACGCGAAAATGCAGGAGCTGCTCGGCTCGATCGACGATATCAACAAGGCGGCCGAGGCGATACAGCATATAAACAAGACGATAGACGATCTCGCTTTCCAGACGAACCTGCTTTCGCTGAACGCGGCGGTCGAGGCCGCGAGAGCGGGGAAAGCGGGCAGGAGCTTCGCCGTCGTCGCGGATGAAGTCAGCATGCTCGCGGGCAGGTGCTCGGAAGCCGCCGGAGAGACCGCCTCACTGATAAACGCCGTGCTCACGGCCACCCGGAC
>JAISZM010000058.1 GCA_031269205.1 Eubacteriales Family XIII. Incertae Sedis bacterium
AGCCGGAACCTTGCCGTATTTCATAAACACGGTATTGATGAGCTCCAGGCCCTCGCTCTGCCCCGAGATGGCGTTGTAGCCCCCGACGATGTCGGCTGCCGTGACCTTGCTGGGATCGATCACATCGAACGCCACGAAAAGCGCCGTTGGGTTGCCGGTGAGGACGTTCAAGACCGCCTTCGCCTCGCGGTTCCACCCTAGCGTGTAATCCGTTCCGAGTGCGAGCGGAGTCCCTTCGGCTGAAGCGCGGGCCACGACGCTGTCTAAGATCACGTCCGCGCCAAGTACGGCCTGTTTATTGGCCACCGGGTATGATGCCTGTGCGACGGCGGACTTATGATACTCGGGGTCTAGTACGTTGACGAATACGACGGGCGCGACGTTGTACACCTGAAACTCGGAATACATGACCTCGCAAAGCGTGTACTTCTCCCAATCGTCCGAATATCCGAGTTTCTTCACCGCTTCCTCATAGTTCATCGTAAGGATGGGGTAGTTGACCTGTTTTGACGTATCCTCCAGCCCGGTACTGGAAAGGTGTATCGGAGCGGTTCCCACGACAAACGGTATAGCGGTGTCGACTTGTCGCGGCGCCACAAGTGCCGTTGGTAATTCCGCCTGATAGACTCCATGCAGGAAAGGCATTATTCTCGCACCTCCCCGTTCTCGTTGAACCGTATAGAGATTAGGTACTGACACAGCCCATGTTCCGTCGTACCCGGTTCCTTGATCCTGCGTTTGGCTTCTACCACTTCATCGAGAGGCACGATCATCTGCCCGAGTTCCGGGATTTTTTCAATCAATCCCGTAACGTGCGGGCTGAGTCCGCCCCGGAAAACGCTCGACGCGACGAGAACGCGGCGGTGCAAAGTAGGCCCGATATACACCTTCACGTCGTCGCGCGGATCGGTTCCAATTGCCGTCTGTTTTTTTGCGCTCAATTATCATCACTCCTTATATCGTGTGTTACTATGCTTCAAGGGAGGGGCGGCAGAGAAGCTCGACAGCCCAAGGCCTTAACTAAGCAATATTTCAAGAATCAGGGGGAGAATCTCCAGTTCTTCCCCTGAAGGCAAGCCGCAGCGCGCCCCAGTATCATCTCCGTTGCCTTTATTCAAAACGCGGAGCGCGAAACAAAACATTGCATCTACCAACTGATCCTTTTGCTCTTTAGAAACTCGTGAACCCAATAGCGACATCACATCATCTCCTTCAAAAAATCCCCTCTCCAGTCCTCGGGGTCTATCCGGTCTGGGACTAAAATTCTCCATTGTGTCATCATCTCGCCGAACCAGAGCGGTTTCGTGCTGTCGTCGTATAACTGCCAGCCCAGCGGCTCCTGAATCTCGCAAGCGCCCTCTATTACGCGATACGTTAAAAGCAGTCTCCGTATTCGTTCGAGGATATTCATCACGGCCCACGGCCCATCCGCGTTCATGTTGTCGCGTGAAAACACGCCGGCCATCAGAGAGACGGCGAGCAGGGACGAACCGTCCATGAATGCCTTGTCCTCGAACGAGACAGGGCAGACGATGACGGCGGGCATCATTCCCTCATAGCTGTCCGGGCCGTCTGCGGCGGTCTGTGTCATCGCCGCAGGGGCCGGATCGGGGAGGTTATAGCGGTATACCGTGATTTTACGCTCCGTCCCAAGATCACCCTCGGGGCGGAGATTTTCCAACCCCGCCTCGAGGAACTTTTGAATTGTCTCTACTGTCAAAACCGGCGTCATGTCAGCTCGCCTTCCCATTCAGGAACAATTCGATCTGTCGGTCGAGTTCGTCCTTGAGTCTCGCTTCGGCCAGAAGGAGAACGGCGTCGATGATCTTTGGATAACCGATCATTTCGGCGGAGGAAACGCTGAATTTCTCCCTGATCTGCTCGCGCAGGACGGGTCCCCCTTTTTTTGATCTCCGCCCGTTTCTGGACGATTTTCGCCCGTAATAGCTGCCTCCGCCCGCGCCGTTTGACGCCTTTGCCGCTGGCTTGAACACGCCGGTGCGGACGAACACACCCAGATGACTTCCGGCGTAAGGGCCTGTCACCGTCGCTATGAACGCGCTCTTCCAGGGTTTGGTCTCTGACGCGACGATCTCCGTCGTAACCTTGCCGCCGTTATCCTTGAATTTGAACTTTGTTATCGGGTAAAGATGAGAGGTTGAAATCAGCTTCGCCTGCAAGCGCTTTGAAGTCGCGCCGATGATCTTTATGCTCTTCCGGAGTTCCGGCGCGCCTATCATGTATCTGTCGCTGGTTTGCCTCATGACTTCCGCTTTAGCGCTGTTTACGGCCTTGTTTATCGCTCTCGACGCGGCTTTTTCGGCGGCGCCCGGCATGTAGGCCAGCATTCGCCGCACCCGTTCAAAGTCAGGGGCTTCGACTGAGAAGCTTATCATCGTCGTACCTCCGATACTCGATCACGTAAACCCCAAGGTCGTCCATGACGTTCGTTATCCTGTAACGGACGCCGTCTATGTCTATCGGTTCGTCAGGCTTCGGAGCGCGCGTGAAATCCGCCGCGCGTATGAAAATATAAGAGGAGCCGCTGTAGGCTCCCCCCGTCACTCTTCCGATTTTTTCCGGCCTGCTCCTCATCGCGCCGAGTTCGCAAAGGACTCTCGCGCCGTTCACCACATGATATTCGGCAAAATCATCCTCGTTGAACCAGACGATTCCATCCTCGAGGTCATCACGTACCCTGGTTGATAGTGACATTGACTGTCGCGACGTGCGATATCTTCACTCTGGCGACCGTCTGCCCCGTGGCTTTCGGGGCGACGCATACGCCGACGGGCGTGTTGCTCGTCGTTGTGAGTGTCGCCTGTTTGTTCGTGGCGTTCCAGAACAGTACGTCCCCTACATCGAACGCCGTCCCGGATACAGCAGGCACGTCCCACACCTTGGTAATCGCCACAGTCCCGGCTTCCCCAACGGGTATATCGATCTCCGCCACCCCGCAAAATGTCTTGAGCGGCACTACGTCGCCGACTGCTATGGGATTTGCGGTGTTATTTATGAAGTCTATGACATCGCCGGTTTGTACTGGTTTCGCGATACGGCTCACCTGTTATACCTCCTCACGCTCCGGCATTCTTGAAAATGCCGCGATAGTCCCATGCCTTGACTCCAAAATCAAGGCGCACCTTGTACTCGATGCCGTCAACATTCCAGCCCTGCTGCTGCTCGATCACCGGGTTCTGTACCCCGTCGAGGAA
>JAISZM010000094.1 GCA_031269205.1 Eubacteriales Family XIII. Incertae Sedis bacterium
CGGGAAGGTTTGATAATGAAGTATGAACACGTTCCCGTGCTGGCCGATGAGGCCATAGAAGGCCTGAATGTACGCGCGGAGGGTACGTACGTGGACGGCACGCTCGGCGGCGGTGGACACGCGTCGCTCATATGCGAAAGGCTCGCGGCGGATGCGTTGTTCATAGGGATTGACCGTGACGCGGAGGCGATAGAAGCGTCGGAGCTCAGGCTCGCGGGCTTCGCCTGTCGGAAGATCCTCGTGCGCGCGGAGTTTGCCGACATAGGACGGATACTCGCGGAGCGCGGGATAGGGGGACTCGATGGCGCGCTGCTCGATCTCGGAGTCAGTTCCAGACAGCTCGACGCTCCGGAGAGGGGATTCTCGTACATGGCGGACGCGCCGCTGGATATGAGGATGGACAAGAACGGAATGATTACGGCGCATGATGTCGTAAACAGATATTCAGTAAAGGAACTCACCCGTATCATAAGTAGATATGGAGAGGAACGATGGGCCGGCAGGATCGCCGCGTTTATAGAAAAGGAGAGAGAAGAGCGTCCTATCGAGACCACACACGCTCTCGTCAGGGTGATAAAGGCGGCGATACCGGCCTCCGCGCGCAGGGAAGGGCCTCATCCCGCGAAACGGACGTTTCAGGCGATACGGATCGAGGTTAACGATGAGTTGAGGCAGATAGAGAGAGCGGCGGACGCTTATACGGATGTTCTGAATTCCGGAGGCAGGTTGGCCGTCGTCACGTTCCACTCCCTTGAGGACAGGATCGTGAAGGAGGCTTTCAGACGCAGGGAAAACCCGTGTGTGTGCCCGGAGGGAGTGCCCGTCTGTGTCTGCGGTAAGGAACCGGACGCGAAGCGCGTGAACAGAAAACCAATCACGCCCAGCGAACGCGAAGTGGACAGAAACCCGAGGGCGCGCAGCGCGAAGCTCCGCATCCTCGAAAAAATATAAAGAGCTGTAGCAAGGCAATCGAAGCCGATCCCACACGGGATGGCAGAGGTACGAAAACTAAGGAATCGAGAGGAAGAGCAGTGGCAGGATACGGCACACAGGCGGGAGGCGCGTCTTATCATTACGACGACTACGTGGAGTACGGCGGGTACGCCTCGAGAGGGTCGACCGCGCGCGGGTTTTTTGACCGCAGCGACGCCGCCGCGTATTACGGTGGGCTTTTCTCAAAATATAGAGCGGGGTCGTCCGTCTACGGCGGTCTGCTCGACGACGCGCCTCTGCCTGTGGCCGAGAGGCGTCACGAGAGGCGTCGTGAGAAGGCTGCGGAGAAGGGCGTTCATATCAGCAGATATTCACGGCCCGCCCTCTCGCATATCAGTCACGCGGAAAAGAACATCATGGTGTTCGTCGCCATCTTTATCTCCGTCATCTTCATCGGCGTCGTCGCGCTCGAGGCGTATAGCGTTTCGATACAGCACGATATAAATAAGAAAAAATCCGAAACGGCTGACATACAGAGGGAGATTGACGAACTCTACGTGTCGATAGAACAGGGTAAGAACATCGCGGCGATAGAAAAGGGCGCGAAGAAGGAACTGAACATGCTCTATCCGTCGTCCGGGCAAATAAAGTACGCGAAGGACATCAAGGCTAAGGACAAAGATGTCGATATAGCGGAGGATATACGGAGCGAAGTCTATGGTACGTAACGGAAGAAGGGCGGTGGCGGTAGGGCTGCCTACGATAAAGCGGAGGGTCGTCGCGGCTTTTGCCATAGTGGCGGTGATGTTTTCCGCTCTGGCCTTTCGCATAGGATATATACAGGTCGTAGCTACGGATCAGTACGCGTCGCGCGCCGCAGAAAATCAAATAAAGGACGAGATAGTGCCCGCGCGCAGAGGCGACATCCTCGACCGCAACATGAAGGAACTCGCCGTCAGCACGGAGAGTTACACGATATATCTGCGTCTCAAACCCTACACGGGCGACAAGACGGATCCGGAGGCCAGGCGGGATCAGATAAGTTACGCGACGGGCCTTCTGGCCGAAACGCTCGGTATAGACGAGGCCGAGATCGAGAAAAAGATGGATACCGACTCAAGCCGGATATGCGTGGCTCGCGAAGTGGACAAAAACAAGATGGACGTCATAGCGGCGGCTGTGAATGAGAGGGCGCTGAGCGTCGTCGAGGTGGAGGAGAAATCATCCCGTGGCTATCCGCTCGGAGCTTTCGCCGCGCACGTACTCGGTTCTGTGGACAATGACGGACACGGACAGGCCGGCATAGAGCAGGAGTACGACACGTACCTGAGTGGACAGGCGGGGCGCAGCATCATGAACGCGGATGCGAGGGGAAACCCTATCTACGGTGACAACGGTACGACCTATGACAAGAAGGACGGGCTGAATGTCGTCGCCACGCTTGATGAGACGATACAGTACCATACGGAAAAGGCTATTAAAAAAGGATATGAAGCGACGAAGCCGACGAAGGTGGAGGCTATCGTCATGCAGCCGTCCACGGGCGATGTGCTCGCGATGGCGAAATATCCCGAGTGCGACCCGAACGATCCGTACCTGCCGATCGGCAAGTCGGCGCGCAACAAGTTCGAGAAGCTCAGCACGGAGGAAAAGAGCGATTACCTGAGCAGGATGTGGCGCAACACGACGGTCAGCGATCTCTACGAACCCGGATCCGTGTTCAAGCTAGTCACGGTGTCGGCGGCTCTGGAGGAAGGCGCCGTGACGCCGGAGACGAGCGTGGTCTGCAACGGCGCGTATCAGGTGAACGACCGCACGATACATTGTCACATATACCCCGCCTCTCACGGGTGGCAGACGGTGGAACAGGCCGTGGGCAATTCATGCAACCCGGGTCTCGTTCAGATCATGCAAAAGATGGGCTACGATAAGTACAGCAAATACATGGATCTGTTCGGCGTCACGCGGAAGACGGGGATCGACCTGCCGGCCGAGGCCGATTCGCTGACACAGTCCAAGGAGAAAGCGGGTCAGGTCGGCCTCGCCACCATGTCGTTTGGGATGGGTTTCGACATAACGCCGATAGAAGCCATCACGGCGATTAACTCGATAGTGAACGGTGGCGAGTACATACGGCCGCGCATCGTCAAAGCGCTTGCCGACGACGACGGTAATATAGTGGAAGAGTTCGAGCCGACTGTACTGCGTCAGGTTATATCGAAACAAACGGCGCAGGAAGTCAAGGACATGATGGAATACGTCACAAACGAGGGCGGCGGTCAGGCACTCAGCATACCCGGCTACCGCATCGGAACAAAGACGGGTACGGCGCAGAAGCTGGTAGACGGCGAGTATTCCAGCGAACACGTCGTCTGTTCGATGGTGGCGGCGGCGCCTATGGATGATCCCCGGTTCATCGTGCTCGTCGTCGTGGACGACCCCGAGGGCGGCGGGTTCGGGAGCACGGTGGCGGCTCCGATTGTAAAGGAGATAACAGAGGAGCTGTTGCGTTATATGAACATTCGCGCCGAGGTCACGGACGGACAAAAGGCACAGGATCAAATAGAAAAAATTATCGTACCGAAGGTGAAGGGCATGAAGGCGGCCGACGCGAAAAAGGTGATCGAGGCGGCCGGGCTCAAGTGGTCTTTGCAGAGCGTTTCGAACAAAGGCAACTTCAAGGTCGCCGCTCAGTACCCGAAGAGCGGAACTTACCTAAAAGCGGGAGAGTTCGTATACCTGTACGACAAATGACGAGGCGACCTGAGGAGCGATAGCGCGCGGCTTGCCCCATGGCAGGCGGATGGACGGATACATGAAGAAGATAAGCATTAGGGAAATAGCGGAGAATACGGGCGGACGTATCCTGAGAGGCGTGCCGGGCGCAGACGTGTCCGGCATTTCCACAGATACGCGGGAAACAAACGTGGGCGACGCGTTTTTCGCTCTCACGGGCGAGCGTCACGATGCCCATGATTTTCTCGCGTACGCGTCGGCGGCCGGGGCGTACGCCCTCGTCGTCGAGAGAGGAGAGGTGGTTCCCGCGAATTACGGGGGCGCCATCATACTCGTGCCCGACACGCTCGCCGCGTACCAGGACCTCGCGGCGTGGTACCGACAGGTCGTGGGACCTGCCGTCATAGCCGTCACGGGCAGCGTCGGCAAGACGACGCAGAAGGACATGCTCGCCGCCGCCGCTTCCACGAAGTACCGGACGGTCGCCACGGAGAAGAACTACAACAACCACGTGGGTGTGCCGAAGACGATATTCCGCATGGAAGAGGACACGGAACTGCTGATACTGGAGATGGGCATGAGCCGCGCGGACGAGATCAGGCTGCTCGCGGAGATAGCCCGCCCCGACGCGGCTGTCGTCACGAACATCGGCATGTCTCATCGCGAGAATTTCGGCTCCGACGACGGCATCCTCCGCGCAAAGCTCGAAATAACCTCGTATTTCGGCGCGGAGAACGCGCTCTTTGTGAACGGCGACGACCGCGCGTTGCGAGCCTACGCCAAACGGGACGATCTGTCCTACGATGTCGTGACCGCCGGTGAAAGCGAAGGCTGCGATTACCGTATCACGCGGCCGGAGTACACGGGCGAGGATGAGATCGGTTTCAGTCTCCAGTACGGAAGGGAGGCGATCGTGCGGTTCAGGATACCGGCGGCCGGTCTCTACAACGGCGTCAGCGCCGCGCTGACCGCGGCCGTGCTGTCGCGGTTCGGTATACGCGCGTCGGAGGTCGCAGAAAGCCTGACGAGGCTTGAGCGCACGGAGCACCGCTTGAAACTCATCATAAGCGGAGGGCTGAGGATCATCGACGACACGTACAACGCGAGTCCCGACTCGATGAGGAGCGCAATCGATTACCTCGTCTCCTTCGCGGGCCGCCGCAGAATCGCCGTTCTTGCCGGCATGAACGAACTCGGTAAGGGCGGAAAGGAACTCCATCGCGACATCGGGAGATACGCGGCCGAAGAGGGCGTGGATCTGCTCCTCGCCGTCGGCGAGAAGGCGTCAGGCATAGCCGAGGGGTTTGCGGCCGCCGCGCCTGAGAAGGACGCCGTGAGGAGATACCCCGACAACGCGGAGGCGATAAAGGCGTTGCGCGTTCTCGCGAAGGACGGCGACGCGATCCTCGTGAAAGGCTCGCGCTCATTCAGGACGGATGAGATAGTGGAAGCTCTGATGGAAGGGCGGTGAAATGACGACGCCCGGCCTCGCGTTAATGATGGATATGCTCACCTCTCTGCTCGTCGCCCTCGCCGTGACGGCGCTCGTCACGTGGCGTCTCATACCCGAGTTAAAAAAACTCCACACGGTGCAGAATATCTACGAGGACGCGCCCGAATCCCACCGGAAGAAGCAAGGGACGCCGACCATGGGCGGGCTTGCGATCATCTGCGGGATCATCGCGTCGGGGCTGTACCTTCAGATAACCTCTGGCTTCAACCTCGACCTGCTCGTCTGTATGCTGGTCACGGCGGGCTTCGGGCTGGTAGGGTTTATCGACGACTACACGAAGGTGGCGAGGCGCAGGAACAAGGGATTGACGCCGAAGCAGAAGCTCGCTTTGCAGATCGCTCTTTCGCTTGCGTTTGCGTTATATTTCTTCAATTTCGGCATGGGCGGGAATTTCGGCAGGGAGATCGTCATACCTTTCGCGTGGATATACGTCGACATAGGATGGCTCATTGTGCCGTACATGGTGTTCATACTCGTCGCGATGACAAACGCCGTGAATCTGACGGACGGGCTCGACGGACTGTGCGCGGGTACGTCGGCGGCCGTGTCGCTGTTTTTCCCCGTTCTGTCGTTGGGAGCGGGATATATTATCATGGAGCGCTTGCTCACTCCGTCCGCTCCCGGTTCAGAAGATATAACACTGCTCCTGGCGGGTATGAGCGTCGATACACAGCCCATCGGATTTTACGCCGCCATAGCTGGCGCCTGCCTCGGCTTCCTCATATTCAACAGGCATCCCGCGAAGATATTCATGGGCGACACGGGTTCGCTCGCGCTCGGCGGGGCGATAGCCGCGGCGGCTATCTGGGCAAAGACCGAACTCCTGCTGCCGATAGCCGGAGTGATATTCGTACTCGAGGCGCTGTCTGTGATAATACAGGTGTCGAGCTACCGGTTGCGCCGCGGCAAGCGCGTGTTCAAGATGGCTCCGCTCCACCATCACTTCGAGTTGTCGGGCTGGAAAGAAACTAAGGTCGTCAACAGGTTTACGACCTTAACGGTCGTGGCGTGTTCGGCCCTGCTCGCGGTAATGATAGTACAGGCATATTTGAGTTGACGACTGAAAGGGACGATCATGAGTAAGGCTAAGGACGGAAACAGAAAAAACGACAGCAGGAAAAGGATCGAAAGTAGGTACACGGGGAAGAATGTCCTCGTCGTCGGCATGGGCAAATCCGGCGTGGCCGCGATGAAGGCTTTCACGCGCGCGGGCGCGAACGTGTCCGTTTACGACGCGAAAGACATCGAATGGGACGACAGAGAATTGTTCGCGAGAATAACCGAACTCGACGTCCCGTGTTATTTTAACGGCGCCGAACCGAGACCCGAGGGTTGGGACTACATCGTCAAGAGCCCGGGCGTTCCGCCCGACCTCCCGTTTATCGAGGCCGCCGAGAAAAACGGCGCCGTGCGCGTCAGCGACCTCGATCCCGCCTACCAGCTCGCGGAGGGGGAATTCGTCGCGATCACCGGTACGAACGGCAAGACGACGACGACGACGCTCGTCGGCGAGATGTACGAGGCCGCGGGTATGCCTTACACGGTGACAGGCAACATCGGCGTACCCGTCATCGAAACGGTGGGAAAGTCCACGCCCGGAACGGTATTCGTCACGGAAATATCGAGCTTTCAGCTCGAGGACGCGCGCGAGTTCCGCCCGAAAGTGGCCGCGATACTGAACCTGACGCCGGATCATCTGGATCGGCATAAGACTATGGAGAACTACGGTGCGGCGAAAGCGAAGGTGTTCGCCTTGCAGAGGGAGGACGACTACCTCGTGTACAACGCGGACGACGCCGCCGTGTCTGAACTCGTACAAGGGGCGAGATCCCGCTGTTTTCCGTTCAGCCGCGTCAAGGAACTCGCGAAGGGCGCCGTCCTGAAGGAAGGAAGGCTGGTCGTCATCGACCCCGACGCGCCGAAGGGCGGCGTCATTGACCTCATAGGAGCGGACGAACTGCGCATACCGGGCGCGCACAATGTCGAAAACGCGCTCGCCGCCGCCGCCATTGCCTATTGCGGAGGCATAGACCCTAAGGTCGTCGCCTCAGTGCTGAAAACGTTCAGGGGCGTCGAGCATCGCTTGGAGCATGTGGCGACGATAGACGGCGTGAATTTCGTCAACGACTCGAAGGGAACGAATCCCGACGCGTCGGCAAGGGCCATAGAGGCGTCGGAGCCGGGCGTCCTCCTCATAGCGGGCGGCTACGAGAAGCAGTCGGATTTCCGACCCTTCGTCAGAGGGTTCGGGGGCAAGGTCAAACACCTACTGCTCATGGGCGAAACGGCCGAGCGCTTTAAGAAGGAGGCCGTGGAGGCGGGGTTTGCCGATGCGACGGTCTGCAAGGATATGGGCGCGTGCGTCAGGCTCGCGTTCGAACTCGCGGAGTCTGGCGACACGGTGCTGCTCTCTCCCGCCTCCGCCAGCTGGGATAGGTATTCGTGCTTTGAAGAGCGAGGCGAGCACTTCAAGAAGATAGTGGACGACCTTTCCCGCTCATGAGATCGGGAACGGCAGCAGGGAATATAACAAAAACGTTAACGGGTAAGTAGGGATAGAGTCGTATGAGACGAGCAGAAGTTATCGACGGAATACCACAGGTGAACACGCGCCAGACCGATCAAGTCATGCGGGCGATTCCTTCCGCGCCCGATGGGGCGGTGCGACGCCCCCTTCAGAGGAAGCCGCAAGCAGATTTCCTGCTCACGATCACGGTGATAGGCCTCGTGCTCTTCGGCATAGTCATGGTGTTCAGCGCGAGTTACTACAGCACGATCAACTCGAAGCTGGAAGATCCGTACTATTACCTCATCCAGGCGTCCAAATGGGCGGTGGGCGGCATGGCGCTCATGCTCCTGTTGTCCTATGTTCCGTACCGGCTGTACTACAAATTCGCGCCCGCGCTCATGATCCTGGGCGTGTTGCTGCTCTGCGCGCTGTTCGTTCCCGGCGTCGGCGTCAACGAGAACAACGCGACGCGCTGGATAGCCGTAGGTCCGATCACCATTATGCCCGGCGAGATAGCGAAGGTCTCGGCCATATTCTTCGTCGCGTGGTTCTTCACGAAAAATCGGGCTGTAGCCACTTCGTTCAGATACGCATATCTGCCCATGATGGTGTTGACGTGCGTGTATTTCGTCCTCATATATAAGCAGCCGAACCTGTCCACCGCCATCATCGTGTGCGGCATAGTGGCTGTCCTGACCTGTATCGCCGGGAGTCCGAAGCGCTATCTCGCACTCACGGTGGCGATGGGGTTCGCCGGAGTGTACGCTCTCATACAGTCAGATCCGACGGGTGAGCACTTCAAGAGATTCACGGGCTTCCTCGATCCGTTCTCCGACCCGCAGGGGGCGTTCTACCAGACCGTGCAAGCCCTGCTCGCCCTCGGGGCGGGCGGAGTCACCGGCGTCGGACCCGGCCGCAGCATACAGAAGGCGCTCTATCTTCCCTACGCGCAGAACGATTTTATCTTCGCGATCATAGGGGAGGAATTCGGCTTCCTCGGGTGCCTCGCCATACTCTGCGCCTTTCTCTTCCTCATATGGCGCTGTGCGCTCGTCGCCGTGAACGCGCGGGACAGGTTCGGTATGCTCATCGCGTCCGGCGTGACCGTGTGGATATCGCTGCAGGTGACGATGAACATAGCCGTCGTGACGTCTCTCATGCCTCCGACGGGCGTGACGCTGCCGTTCATAAGTTACGGCGGTAACGCCGTGATTATCACGATGGCCGCTATGGGCGTCATGCTGAACATCTCGCGCGAATCCGCGAAGGCCGCGGCCGCGGAGACCGCGGAGGAAACGGAGGACGAAGCCGACGAGGAGTACGAAGCGTCAGGCGCGTTCGCCGCCGCCTCGCATTTCGGAGGTTACAAGGAAAACACCAATGTTATACAAGGAAATCTTTAAAAACTGTACGCCGCAAAGTCGTGCGCGGGGGGCTGGTTCCCATAGACTCTTTTTCAACGGACGTTCACGGAGGGCGACAAGATAATGAGAGCGATTCTGGCAGGCGGGGCGACCGGAGGACACCTCTATCCCGCACTCGCGATAGCCGATAAGATAAAGCGGCGGAACGAGGATTCCGAAATACTGTTCATCGGCGCGGAGAAGGAGGTCGGATCCGACATCGTCGGCGCTGCCGGCTACGAGCTTGAAAAGATAAGCGCGCGCGGATTCGACCGCCGCAATCCGTTCAGGAACATCGGCGTCATGAGGGATCTCGCGAAGAGCGGAGTGCAGATCAGGCGGATGCTTGCGGAGTTTCGGCCCGACGTCGTGATAGGTACGGGAGGCTACATCGGCGGACCCGTCATACGCGAGGCGTCGAGGAAGGGATACGCGACGTTTATTCACGAACAGAACGTGTTGCCCGGGATCGCTAACAGGATGGCCGCCAGATACGCGGATGAGATATTCACGGCTTTCGAGGAGTCGCGCGAATACTTCGGCAAGCGGAGGAATATAACCGTCACGGGGAATCCCGTGCGGCGCGGATTCATCACGGCGGGCGCGATGAATTACCGGGAGAAACTCGGCGTCGGCGAGAAAACTATGTCCGTCCTGTTCTTCGGCGGGAGCCAGGGCGCCGAACGACTCAATGAGATCGTAACTGATATGCTCATTGGGGTGGAGGCGATACGTAACATGGACATATTCTTCATAACAGGGCGACGCGGATATTACGACATAAGCCAAAAACTGACTGAGGCTGGTGTTATGGGCGGCGGGAAGATACGCCTGATAGACTATACGGAAGCCATTCACGAATACTACGCGGCCGCAGACCTCGTCGTCTCGCGCAGTGGCGCGCTGACCGTCTCCGAGATAGCGGTGGTCGGGCGCGCGTCGATACTCGTGCCCTCGCCGAACGTGACGGGCAACCATCAGTACTATAACGCGAAGACGCTGGCGGATCACGGCGCCGCGATCATCATGGAAGAGCAGGCGCTGTCGCCGTTGGCGCTCTCGGATGAACTGCTCAAACTCAGCGCAAACAAGCAGGCGCTGAACGCGATGTCGCGCGTCGCTTCAGAGAGGGGAAGGCCCGGCGCGACGGACGCGATATACGACGCTATCGTAAAACGCGTCGGAAAGATTTGAGATCCGCACGGATAGAGATATCGCCATGAAGAAAAACAAGCTCGAGAGGCCGAAGAAAAAGCGGAGAAAGAAAAATTTTTTCCTCGCCATCGTCGTCGTTATTTTAATCCTCGTCGGTCTGTACTTCGGCGCGACTTCGGACATCTTCTCGATAGATAACATTTCCGTCAAATCGTCGGGGCAGCACTTCACGATAGCGAAGGTAGCGGAACTGTCAGGAATCAAAAAAGGCGACAACCTGTGGAAGACGCGCACGGGCAAGGCGGAAGAGCGGCTAAAAAAAGATCCCTACATAGAGAACGCGGAGATAAAACGCAGGCTGCCCGGAACTATCGAGATAACAATAGATGAACGCGAAGAAAACTACGTGATCCGCGTCGGGGACGGATTTGCGGTCATGGACTGGTCGGGTATGGTGCTGAGGCTCGCGGGCAAAGCCCCGGAGGCGCCTCTCATCGAGGGCGTAGAGGCGGATAAGGCAGCGACGGGTTCGGCGATCGAGGTCTCGCGAGAACTGCTGCTCGCCGATATCGTGAAGCTGCTTGAGGACACGGAGCGAAGCGGTCTCTATTTCAAGCGCGTGAACGTGACGGACGTAGGCGTCGTAGCGTATATTTACGATACGCTCAGCGTTAAGGGTCGACTCGAAAACGTCGACGACGGTTTGGACAAGGTGAAACTCGTGATGCTTGACCTGATGAAACAGAAAATCAAGAGAGGTACGATAATAGTAGGAGAAAGCGGCAACTGCACCTTCAGTCCCGAGGAGCAATAAAAAAATCCCGAAGAACCGTCAGACCGATATTAATACCTTACCACCGGTAAGTGGGTCGCCTGCGCCCCGCATTTGCTATCCGGTCAAGCCGGCCCGGCAGCCGCGGTGTGACTCCGGCGTCCCCGTATTAATACAGTAGGATTAACGTACGGCCTGTCGAATCCTTCAGGACATGCGGATAGTATACCACATCTCAGATCACTTGTTGCAACTTTTTTGTGCGGACTTTTTTTGTCCACACATCACGGTTTGATTTGTCGTTTGATTTGTCGCGCCCGTTCGGGTATTCTATTACTATCCGCCTCGCGGTCTGTGCCGTTCGGCGGTTCAATAGAAGCACAGGCGGAGGTAACGGATGAGCCGAAATTTTCGGCAGGGGTGAGGAGTGTCTAGAGGCTCTATGGATAAAATATTAAAACCCGATGAAATACTGGAGGTCAGTCTCGACGTGGCGGAAGCCAAGGCGAAGGGCGGCTTCGTGAAACTGCTCGTGCTCGCCGTGCTGGCGGGGGCCTTTATCGCCTTCGGAGCGGAGGGGTCGAACCTGGCCGCTCATGGCCTGCTCGCCGATCCGGCGACGTTCGGATTCGGCAAGGCGCTCGCGGGCGCCATATTCCCTGTCGGCCTCATCCTCGTCGTCGTCGCGGGCGCGGAACTTTTCACGGGCAATGTCCTCATAGCGGGAGCGGTCGCGGTGAGGCGCGTGAGCGTAGGCGCGATGCTTCGCAACTGGGGCATCGTATACCTCGGAAATTTCATCGGCTCAGTTCTGCTCGCGTGGTTCATCTTCACGAGCGGCCAACTGCACGGCGGAGCGGACGTGCTCGGCGCGGTCACGATCAAGATCGCGGCCGGCAAAGTCGGCCTGAACTTTTCGAGCGCGCTCGTGCTCGGCATCATGTGCAACTGGCTCGTATGCCTCGCCGTGTGGCTGACCTACGCGTCGAACACGGTATCCGGCAAGATCGCGGGGATATTCTTCCCGATCATGGTCTTCGTGCTGTCGGGCTTTGAACACAGCGTAGCGAACATGTATTACATCCCTGCGGGGATATTCGCGAAGACCAACCCCACCCTTGTCGAAGCCGCGCTCGACATCGGCGTGACGCAGCAGCAGATAGACGGACTTACGTGGTCCTCGTTCCTCGGCCACAATCTGCCGCCCGTGACGATCGGCAACATCATCGGCGGCGCGGTGTTCGTGTCGTTCGCTTACATCGCGGCCTACGGCGCGAAGGCAAAGTCCGCCGGCTCCGAGGTGTCGGATGTGAACAGCCTGCGTGACGATATAAGGAAAAAGTGGCGTTAGGAAGGCGCTTGAGGGTGCCGGCTTCACGGTTTGTTCGGTTGAAAGGAGAGGGGAATGGCTCACGCTGCGCGCAGATTTTTTGTGAGGAACGACTCCTTCAAAGACGGTCTCATATACATCGAGGATGAGGGGGACGTGCGGCATATTCGCGATGTTCTGCGCATGAAGATCGGCGACGGTCTCGTCGCGTGCGATGGCGCAGGGCGGGAATACGCGGGTACGATTGAACAGGTGGGTGAGGTTGTGACGCTTTCGGTCAGTGATATAGTTCACGCGGTCGAACCGCGCACAAAGATAGCGCTCTATCAGTGCGTACCGAAACACGGCAAAATGGAAATGATCGTGCAAAAGTCCACGGAGCTTGGAGCGGTGCGTTTCGTTCCCGTCTTTTCGGAGCGCAGCGTGCCGAAGCCGAAGGACATGGAGCGCAAGGCTGAGCGCTGGCGGCGCGTGGCGGAGGAGGCTTCGAAGCAGTCTGGTCGGGCCTTGGTTCCCGTGGTCGACGTTCCTCTCTCATTTGCGGAAGCGATCGAAACCTTTGGGGAATTCGATCTGGTCGTCTTTCCATATGAGAAAGAGGACAGGGTTACGATAAAGGACGTGCTGCTGAAATACGCGGAGCGTACCGGGAAGGACGCATCCGCCGGCGGCCACCACCTGGCGATAATCATAGGGCCGGAAGGAGGATTCACGGATGCGGAGGCTTTCGCGCTGGAGGACGCGGGCGCGGCGCCATGCTCTCTCGGCGGCACGGTGCTGAGGACGGAAACGGCGGGTTCGGCCGCGATAGCCATGGTACGGTATGAACTGGAATTATAACGGCGGGTTGAGAATCGCCTTTTATACGCTTGGCTGCAAGGTCAATCAATACGAAACGCAGATACTCACAGAACGCTTCGCCGCGCTCGGGTGTTCCATCGTAGACCCCGGGGAAAAAGCGGATATCTATATCATCAATTCGTGCACGGTCACGGGCGTCGCCGACAGAAAATCGCGCAACTTCGCGCGCAGATCCAAGCGCGTAAATCCCGACGCGCTGACCGTCCTCGCCGGCTGTTACGCGGAAACTTCATCAGGCGACCTGAAGGACGTGGACGAGATAGACCTGCTCGTCGGCAGCGCGGACAAAGAGCGACTGCCGGAGCTGCTCGCGGATGCGATAATGGAGGGAAGGCGTCCGGATGCCGTTCACTCGCCCCCGGACACCGTCGGTGTGACGGGGCTTTCCGGCCGCGCAAGGGCCTACATAAAGATCGAAGACGGCTGCGACAGGTTTTGCTCGTTCTGCATCGTGCCGCGCGCGCGGGGCGGCGTCAGGAGCCGACCGCTTTCTGACATCGTTACCGAAGCACGAGCGCTGGTTTCAAACGGCTACAAGGAACTCGTACTGACGGGCGTGAACGCGGCTCTGTACGGCAGTGATATCGGACTTGGCGTCGTTGACGCGGTGGACGCGATATCGGAGATAGGCGGCGACTTCCGCATACGGCTCAGCAGTCTCGAACCCACGGCCATAAACGCCTCTTACGCGAAAGAACTCGTGAAGCGCGAGTTGCTGTGCCCCCATCTTCACCTGTCTTTGCAGAGCGGTTCGGACAGCGTATTGTCCGCCATGAAACGCGGCTATACGATGGGCGACTATCTGCGGATCGTCGATGTGCTGAAAAACCGCGACCCGTTATTCTCGATCACGACGGATATCATCACAGGATTTCCGGGTGAGACCGACGCGGATCACGAGGCGTCCTTGAACGCGGTCGGGGAGATAGGGTTTTCACGTATCCACGTGTTCAGGTATTCGCGGCGGCGCGGGACGCCCGCCATGGAGATGAGCGGTCAGGTACCGTCAAAGGTAAAGGCGGAGCGCAGCCGTATGCTCATCGCGGAAGGCGAGAGGTCGGCATCGTCGTTTCTGGAGAAGAATGTCGGGAACAGCAGGAGGGTTCTGTTCTACGGGCCGCGGGAAGGGGAAACGCCGGGTAGCGGCATGGACGGCGCCGTACAGAGCGAAAACGCGCAAGCCTTAATCAAACGGTCATACCGCGGCATTACGGACAACAATATCGAGTTGTGCAAGGAATCCGCAGAGAACCTGTCGAGCACATTCAGATACGTCTCGTTGGAAGATAATCTGTATCGGTAGCCATGAAGACCGTGCTGAACGAATCCTACGCGTCAGGAGAAATCGACTGACTTCCGGAGTGTCATGGGGACGTATCACTTGACACCTCCATGAGGTCACATGGACTTTATGTTGTCCCCATAGCTCACTTCGTTGTAGAGATTCTTTGGAAGTTTGGCGCCTATCGCAAATCTGTGCTCCGTTATCGTCGTTACTACAAAGGCGTCAATGACATAGCGGGAGACGTATTCGCTGCTTCCGCCGGTATGATCAACTACTTCCTTTTTTACGAGGCCTTCCTCTACAAGCCTATCCATGTCTTCGGGTAGGCCGAGGCGGTGACCAGGATGACCTTTCTGCCCACCTTTTGGCCTGGTACTCGGCTCTCTGGAATTGGGGATATTCTTAAAGTTGTTTTTGCTGGGCGGTTTCGACGAGTTGCCTGAGTCTTTGCCTATTATTGCCTTGAGTCTCTTTATCTCCGAATGCGCCTTTTTAAGTTCATCCAAAAGAGCTGTGCTCGCCTCCGCTACCGCGGCACTGATTTGTTCCCTCATCGTTTCCTGACGTAAATCCCGGGCGGCTTTAAGCTCCGCTGTAAGTTGTGATATTTCCTTTTGCAGCATGGCGATAGTCCGGTCTTTGTCACGGATCTCCTCTTTCAGGCTTTGACGTTCGTCAAGCACAGAGCAAAGAGAAAGCTCCTCCTTTGCCTGACGGTTCTTTAGGCGTAGGCGTAGGTCTTTGTTCTGCTTCTCAAGTATTTG
>JAISZM010000190.1 GCA_031269205.1 Eubacteriales Family XIII. Incertae Sedis bacterium
ATATCCCGTCGCGCCTTTTGAACGTACAGGCGCGGCGGGCGTCGAGGTCGCCCTGCCACAGACTGCGCATCCCGCGCCCGCCGTCCGGCAAGACCTCGCACTCCGCAATCTCGGTCACCTTGCGCTCGCCCGTGTCCGGGTCGCGTTCAAGATAGACCGTCACGGGGAAGGCGTCTGTAACAAGGCCGTATATCGCGCGTTCGTCAAGGCCCTTCGCCTTTTGCAGGCAGAGCGTCACGAGCCTGTAGTAGATGGCCGCGCAACCGCTCGCGTGTACCGTCGTAAGCACCGCGTGACCCGTTCTCGCCGCCTCCTGCGCCGCCATGGCCTCTCCGCTCTTCGCCTCGCCCACCACTATCACGTCCGGATTGAGGGTGAGCGAATATTCAAGGAGTTTGTCCTGATCTATGCTGTCCTCCTTCTTGTCGTAATTTCTTGTCACGAGATGGATCGCATTATTCAAAACCTTTCCGTTTTTGTCGCGCTTTACGAGATCGAATTCTCTCACCTCGTTCTCTATGGTCACTATCCTTTTGCCGGCGGGTATCCGCGAGAGCAGGTAACTCATGAGCGTCGTCTTGCCGCTCGTCGTGGCGCCGGCGAGGCATATGGAAACCCCGGACATGAGAACGTCCGAGAGGAAATCGAGCATCTCCGCTGAGGCCGTGCCGTTCGCGATGAATTCATCGCGCGCCAGTTTTTTAGGATTAACTATCCTTATAGAACAGCAGACACCGGCGTCGCGATCCACGACCGGCTCGCAGAGCGCTGTTATCCTCACCATGTTCGAAAGATGACCGCGCACCAGCGGCTTTCCCTGGTCGATGGACATGCGGCTCGCGTGGAGCAGTCTCTTGACCACATCGAGGGCGTGATGGGGTGAAGCGAAGCTCTCGTCCGCGGGACGCGTCTTTCCGTCAGCGTACGTGACTTTCACGTCGTCCCAGCGGTTGATGTCGATCTCCTCCACCTCCGCGTCGTTCAGATAGTCGGTGAGGAACGAGTATTCCGCCACTTCGAGATAGAGCCGCCTGACCATAGAGGGCAGCTCGTTCTCCTCTATCGGCAGCTTCTCGCCGGTCAGATACCTCTCGATGTGCGCGCATATGCGCGCCTGTCTGTCCTCCACGTCCGCGCGCAGAAGGTCGGCGAACCGCGCGGAAAGATAGTCCTGTACCTTGGGCAGTATCGCCTCGAACGCTTCCCCTCCGCTGACAAACCTATCCTTCATGTACCTCATCCTCCTTCGCCGCGGCGAACAGATCGTAGATGTCCGATACCGCTTGCCGGTATGCCATACCGCCCGCCGAGCTCACCGACTCAAGAAGCCTTCTCTCCCTGCCCTGACCGCTTATCTCCGCGCTGAACGGCAGTACAAAGTCAGAGGGATAGGAACCCCAGTCGTACATCGCCTGTATATTTTCCGGATGGTTGAGTATTCGTACCTGCTTATCCGCATACGCAGGGAAAAGCGCCCCGTTCGAAAACAAGAAGGCTAGCGATTTTATATCAGGCGTAACGAGACATGCCGACAAATCAGACGCTGAGGCGGCCGTCATAGCGAGCGTGCTTGTACAAAACGCCGTAGGCGCGCTCACTATCGCAACCTCGCAGATATCCCTTATCGCCGAAAGCACGGCCTTGGCCTGTCCCTTTGTCGGCGGAGGGTATGACAGAAGATTCTCGCCGTACGCGTACCCCAAAAATGCCGTATGAGAAAAGCCCTTTTTGATGACCAGACTGTCGTAGACCGCGTCTCCCGTCATATCGTCGCCCGCCATATCGAGCAGGAGGCCGAGTGAGCGGCGCGTCTCGTCCTCACCTTCGAACTCCGACAGCATCGGCATCTCAGGCACAACGTCGTCGCAGAGCAGGACGACCGTATCAGCGCCTCTCGCCTCACTTTCGGCGGCGAGTTTCGCGACAAGCGTCGTCTTCCCGCTTCCGGAGCCGCCCCATACGGTGAGCACACGGGCCTTGTCATTCTCCGCTCTCATCTTCGCCTCTCGCCTCTAAGTCCTCGCCGCTCCCGGACGCTTCGTCCTCTGACACATCGACGGCGTCTGCGGCTTTGCCGTTCACCGGGTCTTTGCCTGACCCACTGTCTTTCGAGCGCGCTTTTTTAAGATATTCGTCCTGTTTCGCCAGGAACTTCCCAGCGGCGGCCTGCTCTCCGCGGTATACGAGCGCAAACTGCATCACGCCGTTTGCCTCGAGTTCAGCGAGAAGTTCGGCCTGATCGGGGCTCACGAGAAACGTCACCGTCGAAGCCGACCATTCCGCGTCAGCCGCCCCGTCTTCATCCTCCGACAGAGCGCGTTCGTGTTCGCCCCTGTCCGTCCCGTCCTTACCCGTCACAGCGAGCACGGACACGTATTTTAGCTCGGGCGGCGCGACGACATCGCCCTCAGATACGGAGGAACTCTCATATGTCGCATCCGGCTCGCCGGCGTCTTCACCGCCGCCCGCGGCATGTCCCTCATATGACGCGAACACGCTGACGACGTCGCCAGCCCGCAGATGGCCTGACAGCCCATACGCAAAGCTCTTGATGGACACCGAGATCGCCACATGCTCGCCGTCCAGCTCGCCGCTGTAATCGTCCCGCGGCTCGGCCGTCAACTTGCTCCGCAGTATAACGTCCCCGGACACGATGTCCACGGCGGCGAACTTGTCCACTATCTCATCCTCCGAGACAGCGGCGTCCGATGAAAAATTTCCTGGGATGTCCCGGGAGGCCAGCATATCCTCTGTTATCCGCTTCCCCGCGGGTATAGTCTGTTCCGCGAAATACGCGCGCACGGACTTGGCCTCGTCTCTAATCAGCATTCCCGCTGTCAACAGCCCCGCCGCGAGCACGACGCAGATCGCGCCTATGACCATACGGCGTCTCATAAAGCTTGCCATATTCCGCCTCCTATCCGGTGTAGCCGAATATATCCTGCAATTTCGACGTGACGTTCGGGATGATAATGGTAGAGAATATCCCGAAGAACGCCTCCATCAAAAGCAGGCCGATGACGACCGCAATCAAAACGAGCGTCGCCGTCTGAACGTGTTCCGAACCTCTGTCGGACGCGAGTATGTTTCTGATCTTAGAGAAGACCGCTGTCATGATAGATTCCATCTGTGTATTCCTCCTGTTTCATAAATTCAACATCGTCACCGATATGCTCGCAGCGAGAATCGGTCCCATCGCGAAATGTTCCTGTGACTTCCTCCTGCGAAGAGCGAGCAGAACTATACCGTATACACCGCCCGCGATCAGCGCAATCACGACGACAGCAAGCGTGTTCACCCATCCCAGCAGTACACCCGCCGCGATCATGAGCTTGACATCCCCTCCTCCGAACGACCCGTCAACGATGGCGGCGACGGTAAGAAAGGGAGCGCCGCCGAGGACAGCGCCGAGAGCGCGGGACGCTACGCCGATCTCCGGCCAAACCCACACCGACGCAAACCCTATGGCGGCCAGCGCCATGACCAGCGCGTCGGGTATCCTGCGGGTCTTCGCGTCGATGATGGCTATGGCGAGCAGAACGCACGCGGCCGCGATGAGTACCACGATACTCACTTCACCGTCGTTTCCCTGACGTCGAGACCTTTTGTCAGCCTCACTATAAGATTTACGTTGTTCATAATTCCTCCATTTTTACTGCGATCACCGTTTCCGATAATTGCGCTCTGTTGCTTGTTGAGGATATTATACCATAAAATTACTTTTTGTAAAGAGCTGGAACAAAAATAAATTTAAGAAAATTGTAGATATAGTTCCCTTGGCCGTTTTCGCGCGTTTTCTTTTGAGCATATCACCGTGCTCATCTGGGCGGCATGGTGCAAAGTATGAACGAAGTGAATACTTGCTGCCATGTGCGTTTTCACGCGGAGCGTGAAAAAATCGCACGGCACTTAAATAATAATTTGCACCATGCCAGCTATGAGGATACGAAATGGAAGAGCTAAATAATTCACGTCACGTTTGTGCCGCACAGCGGCATGGTGCAAAGTATGAACGAAGTGAATACTTGCTGCCATGTGCGTTTTCACGCGGAGAGTGAAAAAATCGCACGGCACTTAAATAATAATTTGCACCATGCCGGCTATGAGGATACGAAATGGAAGAGCTAAAGAGCTAAATAATTCACGTCACGGTTGTGCTCAGCACAGCGGCATGGTGCAAAGTATGAACGAAGTGAATACTTACTGCCATGTGCGTTTTCACGCGGAGCGTGAAAAAATCGCACGGCACTTAAATAATAGTTTGCACCATGCCGGCTATGAGGATACGAAATGGAAGAGCAGAATAATTCATGTAACGTTTGTGCCGCTGCGCGGCATGGTGCAAAGTATGTAAGGACAGAGGATGAATACAAATCATTATTTGACGACATCGGATGGAGAGATTCGGGTTTCGATATCAGAGATGATCTGAATAGAGTACCCTATCATCACATCATATTTGTGGGAGGAAAGGATCGAATCGGATAACCGACGAATCAAGGAGGGAAATTACTTAATGGCAGTATCACAGAATGATGGTAATGATAAATTCCCACCCTCACTTCTCATTCTTTTTCCGTTAGCCTTGCTCGGCCAGAGCTTCGCCATTGTGTTTGTAAAGCTCGCGGGGATGGAGGACATGCCGAGTCGTGGATTTTTCCTGTACCTGATTTGCGCGTTGGCGGTCATGGTCCTGTACGCCGTAATGTGGCAACTGCTTCTTGAGCGCATCGCGCTGACAAGGGCGTATATGTTCAGAGGGGTAGTATATATCCTGATTCTCGTATGGTCCGTCCTGATATTCAAGGAAACGGTCACGCTTCAGAACATCATAGGAAGCGGGATCATCATTGCGGGGGTGGCTATAAATGCATATAGCGATTAATATCATGACGGCGTTCGTCGCCGTGTTCATCGGTTCATACGCGCACATACTGTTAAAGAAATCCGCGCTTGAAC
>JAISZM010000196.1 GCA_031269205.1 Eubacteriales Family XIII. Incertae Sedis bacterium
GTGAATAAGGTTCGCATTGGCGGGTGTGTTGCTGCTGCTCATGCTGTTGGTCAAACTTGAGGATATGCGCAAGGCCGAATGATTCCGCTTTCGACCAGGATGCGTCCGCGCGACCTCGACGATTTCGTCGGGCAGCGGCATTTCATGTACAGGGGTTCGCTGCTGTACAACTCTATCAGGAACCACACTTTCGAGTCAGCGGTCTTTCACGGACCATCGGGCACGGGCAAGACGACGCTCGCGCGGATAGTCGCCGGGGAGATGGACGCGGACTTCATGGAGATAAACGCGTCCGAGACGGGCATCAAGGAGCTGCGCGCCCTGATAGACGGCGCCAAAGTCAAATTCTTCGGACTCGAAAAAAAACAGACCTACGTCTATATAGATGAATTTCACCGCTGGAACAAGTTGCAGCAGGATTCGTTGCTGAAGGCTCTCGAGGACGGCGTGCTGCACTTCATAGGCAGCACGACCGAGAACCCGTATTTTTCGATCAATAACGCGGTGCTGAGCCGCGTCGGGCAGATATATGAGTTTTTCCCTCTTCCCACCGAGGATATAGAGGATCTGTTGAAGCGCGCCCTCAACGACGTCGAGCGCGGTCTTGGCGCGCGACAGGTTCCGTACGACGAGTCGGCGATACATATTCTCGCGGACATGGCGAGCGGCGACGCGCGCATAGCCCTCGATCGTCTCGGCTTCATCGCGGAGAATCTCGGCGACGGCGGGACGGTAACAAAGGAGCTGGTCGCTGAGGCCATGCAGCGGCAGACGACCTTCTATGACCGCGGCGACGACAGGTACAACCTGCTCTCGGCGCTGCAGAAGTCTGTGCGCGGCAGCGACCCGGACGCGGCCGTCCACTACCTCGCGAGGCTCATCGAGGGCGGCGCCGACGTCGTCATGATAGGGCGCAGACTGCTCGTGATGGCGAGCGAGGATGTCGGAATGGCCTATCCCCAGGCCATCGGCATCGTGACGTCCTGCGTTCAGGCGGCCCAGATGACGGGCTTTCCCGAGGCGCGTATCAACCTCGCCCAGGCCGTCGTGTTCATGGCCGCCTGTCCTAAGAGCAACTCCGCCTGCGCCGCGTATGAGGCGGCGGCGGCGGATCTGCGGAGCAGGAACATCGACGATGTTCCCAACCATCTGAAAGATACGCATTACGAGGGAGCTAAGGATCGCGGCTATGGCGGCTATCTCTATCCTCATTCGTTCGGCGGCTGGGTGGAGCAGCAGTACCTGCCGGACAATCTGTATAATGAGGGCGTCCGCTACTACGAGCCGACCGACCACGGCCGGGAGGCGGCTTTCAGAAAATATCTCAAGGAGCTTGACGTTTTGAAGAATAATAATGGCGGATCCGGAGAGGATTGATCGATCCGTATTTCATTTGGGTGGTGATGGTGAAAAAACTATGGCCGAAATAATCAGAGCCGAGCATATGGGATTTTGCTCCGGCGTCACGAACGCCGTCGCGATAGCGAGAGGCGCCGTGAACGGCGCTCGTTGCGACGGGGCGCCTGTTTACGCGTGCGGCCCCATTATCCACAACGCTACGGTTGAAGGAGAACTGACGGACAGCGGTCTTATTATCGTAGGAAGTGTGGACGAAATTCCGTTCGGCGCCGTCTACGTGGTGCGCTCTCACGGCGAAGGCCCTGCGAATTTCGAAAAGGCGCGCGCGAAACAGATATCGGTGATCGACGCGACCTGTCCTAAGGTCAGACGCATCCAGAAGCTGGCGGAGAGCGCGGCCGCCGAGGGGAAGACGGTTGTGATCGTCGGGGAGGCGGATCATCCCGAAGTGAAGGGCGTCGCCGCTTGGGCGGGAGGAAGGGCGCGCGTCATAGGGACGGTCTGTGAAGTGAAGGAAATTTTCTCGCGGACGCGTGAACCGTACGTCGTCCTTGCGCAAACCACGACGGATGAGGATGTCTTTACGGAAATAGCGAAGGCCTTCGAATCTGCCGACGCGGAGGTACACAATACCATCTGCAGCGCGACGCAAAACAGACAGAAAGCTGCGAAAGAACTCGCGGGAAGGGTCGACATGATGGTCGTCATAGGCGATAAGACGAGTTCAAATTCTCGGAAACTGTTTGATATCGCCAAAAAAATTCGCCCGAATACCATTTTTGCGGGCTGTGTAGACGATTTACCATTGAATTTGAAAACAAATTGTAATAAAATTGGGGTTACTGCGGGCGCATCAACGCCCGAACAAACTATAGAGGAGGTTATTATCGGCATGAGCGAAATCACTAACGGCACAGTGGAAACCAATCCGATGTACGCGCACATGGAGGAGATCGACAAAGCGTTGCGTCTCCCCCGCAACGGCGACATCATCACGGGTGAGGTCATCCAAGTAACAGACAAGTACGTCATCGTAAATCTCGGGTGTAAGAAAGACGGACTCATCCCACGCAACGAGGTCAATCTCGAACCTGACCAGCAGCTTTCGGACGTGTTGGCGGAAGGGGAGGAGGTCCAGGCAAAAGTGCTCAAGACGGACGACGGCGACGGTAATATCCTCTTGTCGAAGAAGCGAGCGGTGGTCAGCGAACACTGGGAGGATATCAACAAGGCGCTCGAGGAGAAGGAGACGCTCGACGTCAACGTCGTGAAGGAAGTCAACGGTGGGGTCATCGCCGCCTTCCATGAGATCAACGGATTCATCCCCATGTCGCAGTTGTCCGACAGGTACGTCGAGACAGCCGAGGAGTTCATCGGCAAACCTCTGACCGTCAAGGTCATGCGGGTCGATCCGAAGCGCAACAAGGTGGTGTTCACCCACAAGGCAGTGCTGAACGAGATTCGTCAGCAGCGCATGATGGAGATATGGGACACCATCAACGTAGGCGATATCATCGACGGTAAGGTCATGCGCTTTACGGAGTACGGGGCGTTCGTGGATATCGGCGGCATTGACGGGTTGCTGCACATATCGGAGATCTCGTGGGGCAAACTCAGACATCCCGAGGAGGTGCTGTCCATCGATCAGGAGATCAAGGTCAAGGTTCTCTCGATGAACAAGGATAAGGAAAAGATTTCTCTCGGCTACAAGCAGAACCTGCCCGAGCCATGGTCCGTCATCAATGAAACATACCAGGTAGGCCAGACCATCACGGGTAAGGCCGTGCAGATCAAGGACTATGGCGTGTTCGTCGAACTCGAGCCGGGTCTCGACGGCCTCGTGCATATCTCGGAGATCGCGTACAAACGCGTGAATAACATCGAGGACGAGATCACGGTGGGACAGGAGATCAAGGCGAAGATACTGGACATCGATCAGAACCGCCGCAGGATCAGCCTGAGCATCAAAGATACGCAGGAGAGACCGGATGTGGCTTCGGATTCCGGCGACGTCGATGAGGGTCGCACGTCCAGCTCGCACGCGTCGACTGCGGATCCGGGATTTTCGCCGACTATCGGCGACCGTGTGAAGGAAGCGCTTGCCGAAGCGGCGGAGAACGCGAAGGAACGGGCTGAAGCAGCGTCTGAGAGCGTCAAGGAAGGCGCGGAAGCCATCGCCGAGAAGGTAAAGGAAGTTGCGGAGGCCGCGTCCGAAAAGACGGAGGAGGCTGCCGAGGCTTTCATTGAAAAAGTGGAGGAAGCCACGGCCGAGGCGGCCGAGGATATCAAGCTCGGCATCGAGATAGAGACGGTTCCCTCCGGGCAGCCCGGTTCTTATGACGTTCCGGGGACGACGGAGGAAGAAGCAGCCGCCGAAGCGTCCGAGGTGGAAGCAGACGAAACGCCTGCCGCGGAAGAAGCGAGCGAGGAAGAGTCCGCCGCCGAGGAAGAAGCGAGCGAGGAAGAGTCCGCCGCCGCGGAAGAAGCGGCCGCGGAAGAGGCGGTCGAGGAAGAGTCCGCGCCCGCGGAAGAAGCGGTCGAGGAAGAGTCCGCTGCCGCTGAAGAAGCGGTCGAGGAAGAACCCGCTCCCGCGGAAGAAGCGGACGAGGAAGAACCCGCTGCCGCGGTGGAAGAGGAATCCGCAGAACCCGAGGCATCCTCGGACGAGGCCGCCGAGGCGCCCGCCGCGGGAGAATCGGCTGAGGAAGAAACCGTTCCCGCGGAGGAAACAAAAGCGGACGAATAGCCTTAAAACTTCGATAGATACGGCCTTGCGCCGCCGCGTGTAAAACAAACGGTTGCAGGGTCGTTTTTTTACTTGCATACCTCGGTAAAATATGGTATTATCCGTATATATATGCACAGTATTCATTATAGAATTCATCGGTGAAAGGGCCATATATGCGTTATTCAAGACAAAACAAGATACTCGAACTCATCGACAAACACGATATCGAAACTCAGGAGATGTTGTCCGATCTTTTGAAGGAGAACGGGTTCGACGTCACGCAAGCTACCATTTCGCGTGACATCAAAGACATGAAACTGG
>JAISZM010000197.1 GCA_031269205.1 Eubacteriales Family XIII. Incertae Sedis bacterium
TATCAAGTGGTGTACGGCGTGCGACAGCTGCGTCGAACTGCTCATACGCCAGCAGAACGTCGGCTGCGTCGTACACAACAAGCCCTATACGGAGATACTCCAAAAGGTGAGAGCGGAAAAAGGTCGCCTGAAGCTCAAAGTTACCTAATCACCCGGTCGCGCGAAGGGGGATCATTCCCACTCCGGCGCGCGGGGCTATATCTTATCAACTTCGCGCGCGGTATGTTATTATATACCTATATAAAGTAACATTTTGCGGGAACCTACGCGCTACGCGCGATTGATATGAGGCGAATCATGGCAGGACACATCTATCTCGGCAGCAATTTGAAGATGTATAAGACGGCTCGGCAGACGCAGGACTATCTGTTGAATCTCAGCATGAGCATCGGCGACCTCTCGCGCAGGGATTTGACCGTCTTTATCATCCCGTCGTTCACCTCGCTCGACAGGGCGCGGCGCACCATCCACAAGGGCGACATTCTGCTCGGCGCGCAGAATATGCACTGGGAGGATGAGGGCCAGTTCACGGGTGAGATATCGCCGCTCATGCTCGAGGATCTCGGCGTGGAGGTGGTGGAGATCGGCCATTCGGAGCGCCGTCACGTGATGGGCGAAACGGACGCGGCCGTGAACAGGAAGACGCTGTCGGCTCTCGCGCACGGTTTCATCTGTCTGCTGTGCGTGGGCGAAACGGCCGAACAGAAGGCGCTCGGGCTTTCGGACGAAACCTTGCGTACGCAGCTGAAAACCGGTTTATGGGGTGTGCCCACGGACAGCCTCGACAGGCTGTGGATCGCGTACGAGCCGGTGTGGGCCATCGGCGTGGGCGGCACGCCCGCGAGCGAGGACTATGCCGACGGGAAGCACGCGGTCATCAAGCACTGCCTCTCGGAGATGTACGGTTCTGTCGCGGGGCGCGTTCCTGTGCTGTACGGCGGCAGCGTGAACCGCGGCAACTGCGATGCGCTCGCCGCCATGCCGCATATCGACGGCCTTTTCATCGGGCGCGCGGCGTGGGACGCGAACGCGTTCAACGAGATCATACGCGCCGTCCTGCCCGTGTTCCAGAGGAAGCAGGGTATGGTGAAATAATGTTACTATACAATCGAAACTACTCAAAACAATAAAGGAGGGTTCAATGTCCGTTCAGTACACTAGAAAAGAAGTGGTGGCCCGGCTCAGGGACCAAATAGACAAGGGCGTGCCTCTGTTCATGCCCAACTGCGGTTGCGGACTCACCGCCAAACTGCAGGAGAAGGGCGGTTCGGATCTTATATGCGTGTCGCCGACGAGTTGGTGGCGCATGAAGGGTTGTGGCTCGCTTTCGGCCTTTCTGCCTTACTGCGACTGCAACCAGATCATCCGCGACCTGACGCCGGAGATCAACGCGAACGTGAAGGAGGCGCCCGTCATATCGCTCTCCGGCTCGCACAACCCGCTCTTGCCGCCGGACAAGTTGCTCGACGAGATTTGGGCGCTCGGGCTGTCCGGCGTCAATCCGATGATGGCGCATCTCTACGATCCGCCGTTCAACGAGCAGATATCGAAGATCGGCATGGGCTTCGAACTCGAGGTCGAGGTCGTGAAGCTCGCGCGCAAGCGGGAGATATTCTCGTTCGCCTACGCCTACACGGTCGACGACGCGAAAGCCTTCGCGGCCGTCGGCGCGGATGTCGTCGCGGGTCACGTCGGCACGACGGAGGGCGGCCTCATCGGCGCGGTGGCGAAATTCACGCTCGAGGAAGCCTGCGAACACACGCAGGAATTTTTCGACGCGGCGCGCGCGGAGAACCCGGACGTGATACTGTTCTCGCATGGCGGGCCGATAGTCACGGCGGATGACGCGGCCTACGTCTACGATCACACGTCGGCAGACGGCTTCGTTGGGGGCTCGGCGGCTGAGCGTCTGCCCATCGAGGTGGCCGTGCTCGAGGCGACGAAGTCCTACAAGGAATATCGGAGAGGATAGCGACAGGGGAGGATCATTATAGAAGTAACAGAAGCGGATAATTATATAAGAGGATGGCAGAGCAGTATAATTGAGAAGAGGTTCGTGTTTGTTCACGCGCGTTTGCGGGTAAGGAGAGGACGATGGCGGCTAAACCGAATATAGTTGTGTTGGGGATGCTCGACACCAAATTCAACGAGATAAAGTTTCTGCGCGATCAGGTCGAGGCGGCGGGCGGCAACCCGATCGTCATGGAGATGAGCCTCGGCCACGAGACGAATTGGGACTGGATCGATATCGGTCTGCAGAAAGTGCTCGACACGATAGGCGTTCAGAAGGAAGAGATATTCAAGTATCCGCGTGCCTCGGCCATAGATACCGTGGGCAGAGCGGGCGCCCTGAAGATCGTCCAGCTGTATGAAGAGGGAAAATGCGAGGGCGTCATCTCATGGGCGGGTTCCGTCGGCACGACCACGGTGACGTACGCGATGCGCGCGCTGCCGTTCGGCGTGCCCAAGATCATGCTGACGGACATGGCCTCGAGCGACGTTTCCATGTGGCTCGGCAACAAGGACATCTACATAGTCAATCCGACGGCGGAACTCGGCATCAACGTCATTACGCGAAAACAGATAGCGAACGCGGCGGCCGGTGTCGTCGGCATGGCGCTCGCGGGCGACGGCGGCGCGGAACTCGCGAGACCGCTCATGGCCATCACGGCCTACGGCACGACGACGCCTCCCGTGAACCGCATGAGCGCCCACTTCGAGGCGAAGGGCTGGGATACGATAACGATACACCAGACGGGCGCGCCGGGCGCGACTATGGAAGACCTGATACGCTCGGGCGACATCAAGGCGCTCATAGACCTGACGACGGGCGAACTGACGAACAATATGTACAGCAGCGTCTACGGCAATCCGAAAACGTGGACGGGCGAACGCTGCACGGCAGCTTCCGACGTCGGCATACCGCAGATCGTCTGCCCGGGCGGTCTCGACCAGAGCGCGTACGGAGCGATGGACACGCTGACCGAGGAGTACCGGAACGATTTCAAGACGGGCAAGCGCAGGCCGTACCGCGACACGGGTCTGCCGTATATCCACAACGAGGGCGTCACGATCATGTGGCCGACGATCGAGGAAATTGAGGAACTGTCCGACTACTTTGTGGAGAAACTCGCGAACACGACGGGGCCGACGGCCTTTGTGAACCCGCTGCAGGGATGGTCGGCGTACGACCAGCGCGAGGAGATAGCGACGCGCGACCGCGGTTGGTCTGAGGGCAACGGCGACGGCCCGCAGTGGGAGCCTGACGAGGGCGACCCGCGATGGTCCAAGCGCGCCGTCGTCATGTGGAAGCGCATGTCCGAGAAGATGAACCGCGACAACCCGAATCTCGATCTCATAGCCGCGGACATGAACATCATGGATGTGGAGTTCAGCGATTTGCTCGAGAGGATCATGGACGACATGCTCGCGGGAACGTGGAAGAAGGGCGCTTACCGGGATGTCCCGGGCGTCGTGGGGTAGTGTTTTATGTTCAATACGTTTACCTTGCCCGAAGAACTGCTCGACAGGGACTACCTTGTCGCGACCTATTACTGCGAGTTTCCGGGGGATGTCGACATACTTAAAAAGGCGGCCTCGTTCGCCGTCGGGCAGACGGTTGGGACGTGGGTTCCCGTGCCCGGCGTCACGGACGAGATGCGCGAGAACCATATGGGGCGCGTCGTCGGGATCTTCGACGCGCCGCCGACGGAGTTGGCGACCCGGTCCGATGTTGCGGGCGGCGCGGCGGGCGAACGCGCCTATTTTCTCGAGATCGCCTTCCCCGCCGTCAATTTCGGTTCCGACTTTCCTCTGATGCTCACGACCTTGCTCGGCAACGACGCCTCGACTTCGACGCAGGCACGGCTCGTCGATGTGCGTATGCCTCGGGCACTCGCCGAGGGGTTCGGCGGTCCGAACCTCGGTCTCGCGGGCGTGAGGAAGGCCACTGGCATCTACGGCAGGCCGTTGCTCATGTCTATGATAAAACCCTGCACGGGTTTGACGCCTGAGGCGGGCGCGGAGATATTCTTTAACGCGGCCGTCGGCGGACTCGATATGGTGAAGGACGACGAGCTGCTCGGCGACACGTCCTTCTCTCCCGTCGCCCGTCGCGTCGAAGCCTATGAGGCGGCCGCCGACAGGGTGTTCGTGGAGACGGGCAGGAGACCGCTGTACATAGTGAATATCACGGGTAGCGCGGCCACGCTCGTCGAGCGCGCGAAGGCGGCGATGGACGCGGGCGCGAGGGGCGTCATGGCGAGTTGCGCGGCCGTCGGCTACAGCGCCTATCGCGGACTCTCGGACTACCTGAATGGCAAGGACGTGCTGCTCATGGGGCATTACGCTAGTTCGGGAATGTTCTACGAAGGCCCGCTGTCGGGCATGGGGTCGCATCTTGCCGTCGGCAGATTCCCGAGGCTCGCGGGCGCGGACCTCATGATGATAAACACGCCGTACGGAGGCTATCCGCTCAGGTACGAGAAGTACATGAAGACCGTCCATCATCTGACGTTGCCGTTCTACGGGATCAAACCGACGATGCCTGTCATAGGCGGAGGCGTACATCCCGGCCTGACGGCTAAGTTTATCGGCGAACTTGGCGAGGACGTCATACTCGCGGCTGGAGGCGCCGTGCACGGACACCCGATGGGACCCGCCGCCGGCGCGGCGGCCATGAGGCAGTCGATAGACGCGGCGGTCGAGGGTACGTCCGCGGTCGAATACGCCGAATCGCACGAAGAACTGGCCAAGGCGCTTGAAGCGTGGGGATGCGCCAAATGAGGGTTGACATCCACACCCACCTGTGGCCGCCGGAGCGCACGTCGGAAGCGATGCGCGCGAACATTGAGGCGCGCGGGCTGAGCATAGACGACGCAATGTCGGCGGATGGCCTTCTCTCGGCCGAGGCGGGCGTCGCTGATGCGGTCGTCATCCAGACGATGGCCTTCGACGGCGGCAGGACAAACGAGGAACTCGAAGTGAGCCATAGATACGCGGCGGCCGCGATGAAAGCGCGGCCAGGCGAGATATACGCGTTCTGCAATATCAATCCCGCGGCGCTCGGGCAGTCGCAGAACTATCTGCGTAGGTATATCGAGAACGAAGGTTTTATCGGATTGAAGATGCACCAGAATGTTCAGGAGGTCTACGCGAACGACGAGTGGTTGTTCCCCCTCTATGAGCGTATGCAGGAATACGGACTGCCCATCATGTACCATACGGGAAGTATCGGACTCACGCCTTTCTTTGACAAGTACAGCGACATCAGCGCCATAGACGAGGTCGCGTGCCGCTTCCCGGGTCTTCCCATCATCATGGGACACGCGGGGCGTGGAAGGTACGTTGAAATCGCGTCTGTTCTGCGCAAACATGAGAATGTCTACGCGGATATCAGCACGAACTTCGCGAGGCAGCCGGGCAGGGAATATGAACTCATGGCCGAGCTGATAAAGACCGTCAAGCTCTATACGGGGACGACCGAGAAACTCCTCTTTGGCACTGACTATCCGTTTTATCGTCCGTCGGATACGGCGGCGCTCATCGATCGTGCCGCCGCCGCGTATCCGAACGACATCACAGCGGTCGACGCCGACGCCATAAAAAATTCAAACGCCGCCGCTTTTTTGACGAAATACGGTTGCGTGCGGGATGTTTCTTGAGAAGAGAGAGAGGTAGCTATGAACATCAACGTAAGAAAATACAGCGAGTGGAAGGATACAGCCATCGTCGTGCATATTATCACGCAGATGATGGGCAAGGTGAAGCTGTCGCGCGTGGAGCCGCAACCGGAGTGGGCGCACGTCCTGCTCAGTCTGACCGCCGACGGGTTCACGACGGGACTCATCCCGTACGGCGACAAGAGTTTTCAGATCGAGTACAACATCCGTGAGAGCAAGGTCAGGACGCTCGGCATAGACGGTCGTGAGAGCGGGTTTTCGCTCGGAGGCGATACGCCCATAAGCGAATACTATAAGGAGTTTCAGCGTATGCTCGCGGATGTCATGTGCGAAACTGAGATATATACGATGCCGCAGGAGATGTCCGTCAAGACGCACTTTCACGAGGATCACGAGCCGCGTCTGTACGACCCGAACGCCGCCGCCGATTTCTTCCGCGCGAGCGCCTTCGCGTACGAGGGCATATCTTCGTTTGTCTCCGCCTACCGTGGCAAGAAAATCAATCCTCAATATTTCTGGGGGACGTTCGACACGACGGGCGTCCTGTTTTCTGGCAAGGAAGCTCCATGGCAGGGCGAGGGCATTATCGAGGCGGGCGCCTTCGACGAACAGATGATGGAGTTCGGCTTCTGGCCCGGCGATGAGGTCTTCGACGACCCGGCGTTCTACGTGCTTTCGTACCCCTTCCCCTCCACGGATTATTCAAACTCCGGCGTGCGCCCGGCGGGGGCGTGGTTCAGCACGGAAAAGTCGGAGTTTTTCTTCAAGCTCTCGGATGTGTTCAGCTATGATGA
Organism: Eubacteriales Family XIII. Incertae Sedis bacterium; assembly: GCA_031269205.1. Classification (GTDB taxonomy): domain Bacteria; phylum Bacillota; class Clostridia; order Peptostreptococcales; family Anaerovoracaceae; genus JAIRPC01. The sequence goes on from JAISZM010000197.1 coordinate 6,476, forward strand.
TCCGTTTGGCGCGCTGCAGGAATTCCTCAGGTCGGGCTACGAGATATTCGCTCGCGGCGAGGGCTGGCCATCGCGGGATTGGTACGAGAAGCCGCTGCTCTACGGCAAGGGCAGCAGCAAACTGAAGTAAGGCGACCGATTGCTGAATTACGGCGTTTTGATGAAAGCAGCTACGGCTCCCATGTACCCCGGCTATTAACCCCGGCCGGTTATCTCCGCGCGAAAGTCAGTCAGGGCCTTCCCCACGTCAGCGCCGCCGCCGAATATCGCGGACGAGCCGAGTACGAGGATGTCGGCGCCGGCTGCGATCATGTCCCGCGCGTTCAGCGCGTTGACGTTGCCGTCTACCTCGATAGCTATGTCCGTGCGGCCGCGGTCGTCGAGCCGGGCGCGCAGTTCAGCTATCTTGCCGATAGTCGAGGGGATGAGTTTCTGCCCCGCGTAGCCGGGATTGACCGTCATGATGAGAACCGCGTCGATGTCGTCCATCAGGTATTCGACGGAATCGAGCGGCGTCGCGGGGTTCAGCGCCAGCATCGGACGGGCGCCTCTGCTCCTTATATCCGCGAGTACGCGCTGGGGGTGCGGCGTGGCCTCGTAATGTATGGAGACGTATTCGCCGGGTCGCGGGTCGAACCAAGCCACCTTGTCGCCCGGCTCGTAGGTCATGAGGTGAATGTCGAGCGGGATGTCCGAGAGTCCGCGCAGCTGCCGAACGTAGTCCACGCCGATCTGCATGTTCGGTACGAAGGCGCCGTCCATCACGTCGATGTGCAACCACTCGACGCCGCCGCGGGCGAAGATATCGAGCGTTTCCGTTACGCGGGAAATGTCTGCGCACATCATGGACGGCGCGAACTGTATCCTGCGCAAAGCGTCATTTTTCATCGCTTTCTCCACGGGTTCACGACGACGCGCATGGCGCGGTGGCTCTCCGTCAGCTCGAAGGCTTCGCGTATGTCGTCGAGCGCGAAGTGGTCCGATATATAGGGCCTGATGTCCGGACGGCGCGCCCCGATCAGCTCGATCGCCTTGCGGTGATGTCTCGGCATCGCGCCGTGAGCGCCCATCACCATCAACTCCTTGTAGTGGATGATGTTCGTCTCCAGCTCTATGCTGCTGCCGGCCGGCAATCCCCCGAAGAGACTGACGCGCGCCCGGTTCTTCGCCATG